>DASTIX010000181.1:0-28405 GCA_035717165.1 Candidatus Dormiibacterota bacterium | reverse complement strand
CCAATGGACTCGTGAGGCGGCATAGATCAGTGCCCGCAAGGAGTGCGCATGGGACAGCGAATTCGACAGGTCATCGTGGGTTCCGTAGCGTCCGCAACTCTCCTCGTCCTTGGATCGGTCGGAGTTGCGGCCAGCCACCCCGGCGGACATGGCGGAGGAGGCAGCACGACATCAGGGTCGTGCTCGCTGAGCCCTGCTACCGTCGGTGGACCTCTGACCATCTACGGCGCCGGCTTTACGGCGGGGGCTAAATACACGCTGGATGTCACCTGGCCGTACGGCGGGAATGGATACCTGTTCGCAACCGCCGATTCGTCGGGGGCCTGGGCGGTCTACACGCAGGCCGACTGGGCCGGCACCTACTCCGTTGCGGTGCTCTCCAGCAAGGGTGCCGTCGTGGCCACGTGTTCCGAAACTGTCAGCGCGGTGGCGACCTCACAGGTC
Source organism: Candidatus Dormiibacterota bacterium (assembly GCA_035717165.1). Lineage (GTDB taxonomy): Bacteria > Chloroflexota > Dormibacteria > Dormibacterales > Dormibacteraceae > 40CM-4-65-16. The sequence continues at coordinate 27,961 of DASTIX010000181.1, read as the reverse complement.
ATCGGGACGGCTGAACAGAGCTACACCCCTAGCAGTACTGAAGCCTCCGCAGCGGGATTGCTCATTGCATAGACGGCCCGCTGCCTGTCTGGACTCTCAATAACCACTAAGAACAGACCCATCGCAAGCGTCTTCAATCGCACCGGCGTCGACGCGATCAGCGCTCAGGCGACTGATCCGTCGACGCTCATCACGCCGGCGAATCTCCAGGGGAAGACCGCTCACTTCGAGGTCTACGCAGACGCTGCGCTCGGGGCTGACGGCACGACGGACGCGCAGGGCGTCCTCGCGAAGTGCGAGAACGATTACGCGACGGTCAACGGTTACTTCGGCGGTATCGGTGCCGGGCCGTTTCGCGTCGTCCTCTACGCCAACACCGGCGGCGCGTACCACCTCAGCTGCGCCGCGACCGACCTGTTCTGCGATGCGAAGACCGCGCCGGCCAACCCCGACCTCTCGGAATTCCTCAACATCGCCGAGTTCGTCGAGGTTTTTCAAGCAGTGCAGAACGGTGGCTGGAATTGCGGCGCAAGCAACGGCGAAGGCCTCTCCCGCGTCCTCGCGACCGATGCCTATCCGCAAGAGCTCGATGGCTTCGCCACGGCCGGAGCGTGGCTCGACTCACCGCGAAAAAACTTCGTCGACCACACGCTCAACAGCGATACGGACTTCACCGCCAATGGCTGCTCGGTCCTGTTTCTCAACTGGCTTCGTTTCCAGCTCGACTACTCGTGGACGCAGATCGTGGAGGCGGCGGCGCCGACGCTCGCACAGACCTACACGAAGCTGACCGGCAAGAAAGATGGGTTCAAGCAGTTCGAGAGCCTGATCAACCTGCACTTCCCGAAAGGACAACCTTCAGGGCTGACGACCGACAACCCCTTCCCTATCTGAACGAATCGGTCGCGCGCACGATCTCGTCGCCGATGAGATCACCGGCGGCATGACCCGCATCGTCGACAACCACTAGCTTCGACCCCGGCCACGCGCGGTGCAGGTCCCATGCGTTCTTCAGCGGCGACTGGAGATCGAATCGACCGTGCACCAGGACTCCTGGGATGCGAGCGAGCGGCTCGGCCCCACGCAGGATCTGATCGTCCTCGAGAAAGAAGTTGTGGCTGACGTAATGGGTCACGATGCGCGCGAAGCACATCGCGTAGTCGGCATCTTGAAATCGCGCGTCCAGTCCGTCACGTGGCGGCCAGTGCGGAGTCGCCGATTCCCAGCGACACCATTCCTCCGCCGCGTGCCGGCGCGTTTCAGGGTCGGCAAGAAGGCGCGCGTATGCCTTGGGCACATCGCCCGAGCCGGCGTTCCGCGCCAGGCGCTCCCACTGCTGCGGAAAGAACGCGGCCAGCCCGCCGCGCCAGAGCCAATCGTCTCCGCTGCGGCGCCCGGTCGTGACGCCGAAGAGCACCATCTCGGTGACCCGATCGGGGTGGAGCTCGGCGTATGCGAGCGCGAGCACGCTGCCCCACGATCCCCCGATGACAAGCCAGCGGTCGACGGCCAACGACTCGCGCAGCAGCTCTATGTCGCGCAGCAGGTGCTGAGTCGTGTTCGACGTCAGGTCGGTTGCGATGTCGGACGCGTGCGGACGTGAGCGACCGCAGTTGCGCTGATCGAGCAAGACGATTCGATAGGCCGCCGGATCGAAAAGCCGGCGAAACCATGGCGAGCATCCTGACCCTGGCCCACCGTGCAGAACCAGCGCGGGTTTGCCGGACGGATTGCCGCACGTCTCCCAGTAGAGGGAGTTGCCGTCGCCCACCTCGAGCGAACCGCTTGCGTCAGGCTCGACGGGTGGATACACGGGCGACCAGGTAGGTCCCAAAGGCCAGGCTGGTGATGAAAAAGCTCACCGGATGCGGTGAGTAGTACGCGATCGCAAGCCCCAGCCATGTGAATGCAACCGACAAGCCGATGGAAAGCGGAATCGCGATGCCCGGACGGCTCGTGAACCGCATCGCGATCGCGGCAGGCGTGACGATCAAAGCGAAGATCAGCAGCACGCCCACCACCTGCACCGCATCAGTCACCGCGAGCGCAAGCATGGCCATGAACGCGATGGACAGCGCGAGCGTCGGGACGCCTCTCGCCTGCGCCAGGTCCTGATCCACCGAGGCATAGAGCAGTGGTCGATACATCGCGAGCAGCATGACGAGTGCGACCGCGGCGACCAGCCCCGTCACGAGAACCTCCTGCACGCTGATGCCGAGGATCTCGCCGAACAGCAACGCGTAAGCCTCCTGCGCATAGCCGGTGTAGAGCGAGATGAACAAGACGCCGAGCCCGAGCGTCCACGCGAGGACGATCCCGATCGTCACGTCTCGACTTCGCAACCTGTTGCCAAGCGCACCGATCGCCATCCCGCTCGCCATCGTGAAAGCAAGCAGTCCGACGATCGGGTTCAGCGCAACGACCACGGCGCCGGTCGCGCCCGCAAACCCGATGTGCGAGAGCGCGTGCGCCGCAAAGGCCGAGCTGCGCAAGACGACGAAATAGCCGACCGCGCCTGCTACGACCGCGACCATCGTCCCGGCCACGTACGCGTTGTCCATGAACTGGTACTGAAACAGCGCGGCGAGGTCGGCGACCAGGTTCCACGTCAGCTGTGGCGTCGTGTCCTTGACCGTAATGAACAGAGTGAGGTCATGCATGTGGATGGACTGCTTCCTCTTCGAGGCCGGTGACGAACACGCGACCATGCCTGTCGGTCAGGACGTCGATGGGTGCCGAGTAGATCGCGGAAAGGGTCGCCGAGTTGATGATCTCGGACGGCGTTCCAATCGCGGTACGGCCGTTGGCGATGTACATGACCTTGTCGATGTACGGCAGCAGCGGATTCACGTCGTGTGCGATGAGGAGCACGGTGAGCCCGCGCTCGCGCACGATCCTGCCGATCAGCTGCACGATCGCTGCCTGGTTGCGGACGTCCAGATGCGACAGCGGCTCGTCCATGAGCAGCAGCTCGGGTCGACCGGCGAGCGCATGCGCGAGCAGCAGCCGCTGCTGTTCTCCACCCGACATTCGACCGAGCGGCCGACGAGCGTACGCGGCCGCATCGACCGCGGCGATCGCGTCATCGATTCGACGTCGCTTCTCCGCCCAATCGGACACGCGCAATCCCCACCGGTAACCGTCGACACCAAGACCCACGAAATCGCGGCCGTCGATCGAAAACTCGGGGTCGAACGCGGACATCTGCGGGATGTAGCCGATCCGCGGATCGCCGGCGCGGACGGGCGAATCAAAGACCTCGAGCTTTCCTTCGGCCGGCTCGAGCTCACCGAGCAACACTCGGAACAGGGTCGATTTGCCCGCGCCGTTCGGACCGACGACGGCGACGAACGAGCCGCGACGCACCGAGAGGTCGCAGCCGGACCAGATCGTGCGCGCGCCGTACTTCACGCCGAGACCTGATGCGGCGATGACCAGGTCGCTCACTGCTGCAGCGCCTTCTCGAGTGCGACCAGCTGGCTCAGCTGCCATTGCTGGAACGAAGCCGTTTCAGGTTGCAGCGTTTCCGAGATGCCGACCACAGGTATCGACTGCTGCGCGGCGGCGCTTTTCAAATTTGTGGTCACGGCGGTCGCCGTCTGGACGTTGTACACGAGCACCCTGATCGCCTTCTGCGCGATCAGGTTGTGAAACGCGACCACCGTGTTGGCCGGCGGATCGTTGCCTTCGGACACCGCCTGCATGAAACCTGGCGGCGAGATCAGGTCCAGCCCGAGGTAGCCGGCGAGGTACGAAAAGATCGTCTCGGTCGCGCCCACCGGCACACCCGCGAACTTCTGCTTGATCTCCGCCAGGCGCTGCATGTACGGCTGGAGCGCTTTGTCGAAAGCAGAACGTTGCTCATCGAAGTACGGCGCATCGGTTGAGTCAATCGATTTGTAGTCGGCGGTGATCGCGTCCGCGACTTTGACCACGTAATCGGGGTCGTACCAGAAGTGCGGATTGTCGCCCTTCGTCTTGCCGAGGAGGCCGGCCACGGTCAGAACCTTGCGGGACTCGTTGGGACTCGCCTGCAGCAGCTTGTCCGCCCACTTGTCGTATCCCGCGCCGTTGATCACCACCAGGTGGGCGCCGGCCAAGGCGCGAGCGTCGTTCGCGTTGCTCTCGTATTCATGGGGGTCGGCGTTCGGATCCGTGACCACGCTCTGCACGTCGGCGTGCGCGCCACCGAGCTGAGACGCGATGCTGCCCCAGAATCCCTCTGCTGCGACGACTGCGATCACCGAGTTGGAGGTGTTGACGGGCGCAGCCGAACACGCGGCCAAGAACACGGCGGCGACGAGCCCGAGGCGCATGCGCAAGAGTATTGCACAAGCTATATGCGCAACCAAGATGCGCGAGTCTATACTGGCTGAGGATGCCCCGTCCCAGTCCTGTCACCGATGAGGTTCGCCGCCTCCTCGAGAACCACGAAAGGCACGCCTGGTCGATCGAGGAGCTGCACGAGAGCGTGCGCTCAGCTCTGGGCTCGGCCGATTACTCGACGGTTTTCCGTGCCGTCGCCCAGCTGGAGCGCCAGGGCGTGATCGACAAGATCGACCTGGGGGAAGGCCACGCCCGCTTCGAGCTGCACGAGTCGCATCACGAGCACATCCGCTGCGAGTCGTGCGGCAAGGTCGAGGAAGTGCCGGTCTGTGTGCTCGACGATGCGGCCGCGCAGGTGCAGGCGATGACCGGCTACCGCGTGCTCACCCACCAGGTCGTCTTCGGCGGTCTATGCGCCGATTGCGTTAGGCGTTAGAAGCTTCGCGGAGCGGAACGACTTCGACGGCTTCCTCGTGCACGTATCGCCCGCCCCGCAGCGCTGAGGCCAGTGCCGCGACGAGGCTCGCCGCGATGGAGAAGCCCAGGACGAACACCAGGCCGTGCTGGAACGGACCCGAGATCAACGACGGGAAGAACGTGCGGCCCGTGAGCCGCGCGGCGTCGGCCGGCGGCAGCTGCGAAAGCACCGGGCCGAGCAATGTGCCGAGCGGGTTGTAGCCCAGGAAGGACGCAAACAGGTAGCTGATCGGCGGCAGATCCGCCAGCCGGTGCGCCAGCGCCGAGGGCACGCCGTTCGACGTCAGCCCGCCGTAAAGCGCGGCCGGCACGGTCGCGTTGAGGCCGACGATCATCAGCGTGAAGAAAAGCCCGATCGAAAGCGGAAGGCCGACGTTCATGAAAGTCACGCGAATGCCGCTGGCCACGCCGCGATGTCGCGCGGGCACGGCATTCATGATCGCGGCGGTGTTCGGCGACGCGAACAAGCCCATCGACACGCCGTTGAGAAAGATGATCAGCGCGAAGATCGGGTAGTAGAAGTCGCCCGGGATCAGCAGCAGCATCCCGAACGTCACCGCCGACAGCAGCATTCCTCCTGTGGCGAAGGGCCGCGCGCCAAACCGATCGGAGAGCATGCCCGAGATCGGTCCCGCGACGAGGAATCCGACGGTGAGCGGAAGCATGTAGATGCCCGCCCATAGAGGCGTCTGCGTGTAGTCGTAGCCGTGCAGCGGAAGCCAGATTCCCTGCAGCCAGATCACGAGCATGAACTGCAGTCCGCCTCTTGCCACCGAACCAAGAAGTCCCGCGATGTTGCCAAGCGTGAACGCTCTGATCCGGAAGAGCTCGAGGTGGAACATCGGATCACGCGTGCGCGTCTCCCAGTACGCGAAGAGCACGAGGATGACGAGGCCGCCGCCGACCATGCCGAGCACGAACGGGTTGGTCCACCCCATCGCGTTGCCGCCGTACGGCTGCAGGCCGTTGGTGACGCCGATCAGCACCATCGACAGGCCGGCCGCGAACGTGATGTTGCCGATCCAGTCGATGCGCGCGCGCTGCCTGACGCCGATCTCACGCAGCATCCAGAAACCCCAGATCGTGCCGATCACCCCGATGGGCACGTTGATGATGAAGACCCATCGCCAGTTGATCGCGGCGAGGATTCCGCCGACGACGATGCCGAGGAACGAGCCGGCCATGCCGGCAATCTGATTGATGCCGAGCGCGAATCCACGCTGGTCGGCCGGAAACGCGTCGGTGAGGATTGCGGCGCCGCTCGCCATCACCATCGCGCCGCCGACTGCCTGGACCATGCGCAGCACGATCAGCTCGATCGCGCCCGCGGAGCCCTGACTCCAGACGAGCGAAAGGCCGATGCCCGCGACGGTGAAGATCGCAAATCCGAAGTTGTAGATCTTTGTGCGCCCGTACATGTCGCCCAGCCGGCCCGCGGTCACAACCAGCACCGCGGACACGACCATGTAACCCATCAGCAGCCACAGCAAGTAGCTGAAGTTCGCAGGATCGAGCGGATTGATGTGGATGCCGCGGAAGATCACGGGCATCGCGATCAGAAGACTGGTCGCGTTGACTGTGGCGATCAGCATTCCGATCGTCGTGTTGGAGAGCGCGATCCATTTGTAGGCGATGCGCGGCGTTGCGGTGACGGGCCTCACGAGCGCGCCTCCCGCTGGACCGCGATGTCACGCGTGAGCTCGACGAGGCGCGTCAGCGAAACAGTTAGCCGGCGCCGCTCCTCGGCCGACATCGCGTCGACCGCGTGGTGGAGGTCGCTCCCCTTGAAGACCCTGACCTCGCCGAGCAGCCTTTCGCCGGCGGGCTCGAGGCGCACCTCTACGATCCTACGGTCGTGTGTGTCGCGAGCGCGGCTGACGAGTCCGCGGCGCTCCATGCGATCGACGAGCCTGCTGATCGACGCGGCCGAGAGACCGCTGAGCTCGCCGAGCCGCCCCACGGTCTGTGGACCGGAGCGCAGGTTGCGGAGGAGCGTCGCCTGCGTCAGCGTGAGGTGCGCGCGCTGCCAGAGCTGCGCCTGGATCGGCTCCGCGAGCGCCAGCGCATCGAGGTACGCGATGAGCGCTGCCTTGGTTTCTAATTGGATCGTGGCCGGAGTCGAGATAGTTGACACGAGTGCAACATTATACGTGAGGACAAATATTCCCCGATGATCGTCGTCTGCGGCGAGGCGCTGATCGACCGGATCCGCAACGGCGAAGACCGAATGCTTCCGGGAGGAAGCCCCTTCAACACGGCCCGCGCCCTCGCCCGGCTCGGAGTGTCCGCGGCGTTTCTGGGTCATATCTCGAGCGACGAGGCAGGCCACCCGATTGCGACCGCTCTGCAGAGCGACGGCGTCGACCGGCGTTACGTCACGGTGGGCTCCGAGCCGACGACGACGGCGGTCGCTTACGTCGACGCCGGCGGCGTGCCCGACTTTCGCTTCGTGACCGACGGTACGTCGGCACCGAACCTCACGCCGGCCATGGTCCCGGACGAGTTCGACGCCGACGTCGAGGCTCTCGTCGTCGGCTCATTGGGGCTGTTGCTCGAACCGATGGCGGACACCATCGCGGGCCTCGCCCGGCGCGAGCACGGAAAGCGAGTCCTCGTCGTCGACCCCAACGTCCGCGCCGGCGTCAGCGCCGGCGCCGCGTACACGGCACGTCTCGCAGAGGTCCTGAGCCTGAGCACGATCGTGAAGGCGAGCGACTACGACCTGGCGTGGGTGTATCCCGACCTCGAGTACGAGGCCGCAGCCGACGCCCTGCTCTCCTCCGGGCCGCGCCTCGTCGTCGTCACCCTCGGAGAGGACGGCGCCTACGCAGCGCATCACGACCTCCGGATTCGCGTGCCCGCGCGCCCGGTGCAGGTCGTCGACACGATCGGCGCCGGTGACGCGTTTGGCGCCGCGCTTTTGTGCTGGCTGCGCGAGCACGACCAGCTCCGATTGGAGCTGGCGCTCGAGGAAGCCGAGCTGCGCGCTGCCCTCGAGTTTGCGTGCCTGGCGGCGGCGATCGAGTGCAGCCGCGGCGGCGGCGACCCCCCGCGCCGCGCCGAGATGGACCACCCTCCGATCTAGACTGGCCCGTCAGCGGTGTTCACAGGGGCGCGATATGCGCGGAGCGGCGACGTCAACATCGCCTACCAGGTCGTCGGCGACGGACCGATCGACCTGGTTCTCACCTTTGGCTGGGTCTCCCACCTCGCGTACGTCTGGGAGGAGCCGTCGGTCGCCCGCTTCCTCGACCGGCTCGCTTCGTTCACGCGGCTGATCCTCTACGACAAGCGCGGGACCGGCATGTCGGACCGCGTCCATCCACTGCCCACTCTGGAGCAGCGGATGGACGACATCCGCGCGGTGATGGACGCCGCCCGCTCGGAGCGGGCCGCGGTGTTCGGAATCTCCGAAGGCGGCGTGGTGTCTGCACTTTTTGCGGCGACGTATCCGGAGCGAACGCTCGGATTGATCATCAACGGCAGCTATCCCTCGGCGCTCAGCAGGCCGGGCTACCCGTGGGGGATGACAAGAGAGCAGTACGACCGGCGCATCGACCGTGTGCGTGATCTCTGGGGTACCGGCTCGGGCATGGAGGGTTACGCGCCTAGCCAGCTGAACAACCCGGAGGTCGCGGCGTGGTGGGGCAAGTTCACGCAGATCAGCGCGAGTCCCGCGGATGCGCAGAACCTGCTGGCGATGAACTTCCTGATCGATATCCGCGACGTGCTTCCGACGATCCGCGTTCCAACCCTGATCATCCACGCCAACCGCGACAAGGTCGCGCCGATCGAGGCCGGACGCTACTTCGCCGAGCACATTCCAGGTGCTCGATTGGTCGAGCTGGACTCGATCGATCATTGGGCGTACTTCGTCGACGCCGACATCGTCATCGACGAGGTCCAGGAATTCCTCACCGGCGTCCGAGGCACCCGTGCGCCGGAGACCATGCTCGCCACGGTGCTCTGCACCCAGGTCGCCCAGGCGGGCGCGCATGCAGTCTGGCTTGGCGGCCGGCAGTGGCACGACCTCGTCGACCGGCATCACGCCGTCGTGCGCAAGGCGCTCGCGCGCTACGGCGGCCGCGAGGTCGAGGCCGGTGAGCAAGGAATCACGGCCATCTTCGACGGCACTGCGCGCGCGATTCGCTGCGCGCTCCAGATCCGCGACGAACTGCTCGAGCTCGGACTACGAATTCGAGCAGGCGTTCATGCCGGCGAGTGCGAGCTCGCGGCAGGCCGACCGCGCGGGGTCGCTCTGCACGTCGCGCATGGCGTCATGGAGGCCGCGCAGCCCGGCGAGGTGCTGGTCTCGAGCACGGTCAAAGACCTCGTCGTCGGATCCGGCCTCGAGTTCGCCGAGAGCGGCGCTCGCGAGTTCACCGGCGTGCCGGGCGCATGGAGCCTGTTTGCCGCGGGCCGCGATCAGCCCGTCGCCCTCGAGCCGGCGAAGCCAGCGCCCACTGCGTCGCTCAGCAAGCGCGAGCACGAGGTCGCGCAGCTGCTGGCGCGGGGACTCAGCAACCGTGAGATCGCGGAGCGCCTCTACGTCTCCGAGCGCACGGTCGACAACCACGTGCACCACATCCTCACCAAGCTCGGCTTCGACTCCCGCGTACAGATCGCGACCTGGCTCGCCAAGAAATGAGCACCCGATTGAGCATCGCGCTGAGCCTTCCTGTGGATGGCAGATCGCTGAGCCAAACCTAGCCTGACGTGCGATGCGGCCCGTGCGGGCCGCGATTGCACGCAGGAGGTTGCGATGGCACGTTTCATGGTCGAGCGCACGTTTCCCGACGGCCTCGAGATTCCGATGACCGACAAGGGCGCGGAGGCATGCCTCTCGGTGGTGGGCACCAACGCCGAGCTGGGAGTGACCTGGGTCCACTCGTATGTCAGCGACGACCACAAGAAGACTTTCTGCATCTACGACGCCCCTAGCCCCGACGCGATCCGGCAGGCGGCCAAACTGAACCAGCTTCCGGCGGACACGATCACGCCGGTCCGCGTCCTCGACCCGTACTTCTACATGGCGGCGGACGGGAGATGAGACACATGGGCTCCTTCATCTGGTTCAAGAGATCGTTGGTTGCTCTCGTGCTGGCTGGCGTATGTGTCGTCCCGGTCAATGCCTGGGCCGACTCCCTGCCCAGTGGCGAACGCTCGCATGGCAATGTCACGATCGAGCCGGCTTACGACGACGTGACCGGCGGCATCGTCTTCCTGCAAACGCCGAACCACCTCGCGCCGCTCGGGCCCACCAATGTGATTCAGAACGTCAATGGGCACGCGGTTGCGCCCCTGTACCTCGTCGTCTACCCACCCGGGACCAGCGGCACGTTCAACTGCATGGGCGTCCCCGGCAACTGTCCCGATCACGGCGGCGTTATTGCCGGCCTTGCCTCATCGGTGGTTCCGAGCGTGTATACGTCTGCGAACGCCGTTCCCGGCCACGACCATCTTGTTGGGGTCGCGAAGACAGGCGGTGACTTCAACGCCGCCTGGCATGTCTACGTCGAGCTGTTCACGAGCGACGCTGCGGTTCGGCACATCACGCTGCTCAGCGACCTCGATGCGGCCAAAGCCGCAGGCGACGTGAGGGAGGTCGACACCGGAATCGTCTTCCTGTGCGCGATCGTCTCCGAGTCGTCATATGTGGCCGGCACGCCGGTCGGCTAGCCTCGTCGCGCGCCGGGAGACCGATGCCCTCCCGGCGCTTCTCGCCTCGACATTTCAACGCAATGAGCCGTTGACGCGGCGCCGACCGCAGCCCTCAACCTATTCAAAGTCTCCTACTGACCGTCTCACGCGTCGACGTCGAGGACGCGCCGCTCAGGGCGCGAGCTTCAGAGTCTGGATCTTGAACGGTGTGAAGTCGAGCTCGAGACCGGTCTCGGCGATGTCGCGCTCCAGCAGGTCGCACAGCGTGATGCGACGTGCGGGCAGCGATGTCGTGACCTTCGCGCGGCACGGTCTTCCCCACGCCTCGTAGAGGCGGACGATGACGGCGTCCGAATCGTCTGCGCGTTTGATCGCTTCGATGACGACCTGCGGCGTGTCGACGGCGACGAGCGAGCGCGATGTGCCGGCGGGCAAGCCCGTCCGGACGTAGCGCAGCGGAGCATTCAGCAGCTCCGCGGCCTCGATCACGCCCGCCGGGCGCCAATCGCCGGGATGCGGCATCAGCGCATACGTGAAGGTGTGCGAGCCGAGGTCGGCGGTCGGGTCCGGATGCGTCGGGCCGCGCAGCAGCGACAGCCGCATGACCGAGTCGTGGATGTCGTATCCGTGCTTGCAGTCGTTCAGCAGCGCGACCCCATAGTCACCGTCGCCGAGGTCGGCCCAGCGCTGAGCGCACACCTCGAACATCGCCCGTGCCTTGCTGTCGTCCATGTGCGTCGGCCGGCGCACGTGGCCGAACTGGATCTCATAGGTTGCCTCCGGCGCGCTGACCGTCACCGGGAACGCAACCTTCAGGATCTTGTGCCGCTCCTGCCAGTCCACCTCTGTGTCGAACCGCAGCACGCGCCCATCGAGAGTCATGCGTTGTTTGATCCACGGCCTGCTCGTCGGGCCGAACGCAACGAACGAGTCGCGGTGCTCGATGTCGAGATCCCAGGCGTCCCACATCCTCGGGTTGTCCTCGTGGAGCTCGAAGACGTTGCCCGGCCCGCTGAGAACCTCACGTTTTGCCTGCTTGTCGTAGATCGAGGTCACGGTTCCGTCGCGGGCGAGCTCGACGCGGAGAAACTCGCTCTCCAGGCCTGCATCCGGCTCCGGCGACGTCTCCACGACCGCCCAGCCGCACGCCGGCGCCCCGCCTCGAGCGTGCGAGCTGGGATTGAAGACCGCCACACGATCGCCGTCGCCCGCGACCGAGCCGGCGGCTGCGGCCGCGATTCGTTCCGCCGTTTCGACCACCTGGGCAAGGTCACGTTCCGCGTCGGCGTAGACCCAATCGATGCTCGAGCCGGGAAGGATGTCGTGAAACTGGTTGAGCAGCAGCGTTTTCCACGCTTCACCGAGATCCTCTTGCGGGTAGCTGCCCGTCGCGACGGACCACATCTCCGCCTCGCGCAGCGCCTGCTGAGCGCGCCGGTTCAGCCGCTTGATCCGCGACTGCGTCGTGTACGTCCCGCGATGGAGCTCGAAGTAAAGCTCGCCGGAAACCGTCGCGAGGTCGCGCGCGTCGGCGGAGGTGCGCGCGAAGAAATCCGCGGCGCGACCCATCTCGACGCCGAAGCGGTGCGCCGCGTCGATCATCTCGGGCTGCGGCCCACCGCCGCCGTCACCCCAACCAAAGAGATAGAGAGACCCGTTCGACTGCGATGCGTCCTTGAAGTTGCCGACACTTGACTCGAGCTCTCCACGCTCGAAGCTGCCGTTGTACGTGTCGGCCGGCGGAAAGTGCGTGAAGATCCGAGTGCCGTCGATCCCTTCCCACATGAACGTGTGGTGCTCGGGCTTGTTGGTGTCGTTCCACGACAGCTTCTGCGTCAGGAAGTAGCGGCAGCCTGACGCAGCGATGAGCTGCGGAAGGTTGCCGGGATAGCCGAATACGTCCGGCAACCACAGGATGTCGGTCTCGTAACCGAACTCGTGCAGGAAGAAGCGCTTGCCGTAGAGGATCTGGCGCACGAGCGCTTCGCCGGACGGCAGGTTGCAGTCGGCCTCGACCCACATGGCCCCCACCGGCTCCCACTGCCCGGCCGCGACCTTCTCTTTGATGCGCGCGTAGATGCGCGGGTAGGACTCCTTCATCCATCTGTACTGCGCCGGCTGCGACGCGGCGAACACGTAGTCGGGGTATTCGTCCATCAGCTCGAGCTGCGTCGACCAGCTCCGCGCGACCTTGCGTCGCCCCTCGCGCAGCGGCCATTCCCACGCCGTGTCGATATGCGCATGGCCGACGGCGGTGATGCGGTGCGCCGGATCGATCTCGAGCGTCTCGCGCAGCGCCTCGACCGGATCGAGAAGTACGAGCTCTGCCTGGCGAAGGACGAAGGTCGGGTCCGGTGATTCCCGGAGCGCAAGCATCGACGGCGCGGGCTCGTCGCCCGACTCCGTCGCGCGCGGATTGGCCGCGGCCTCGAGGTAGAAGTCGACCGTCTCGCCGTCGATTGGCAGCCAGCGGTGGTTCGGGTCGACACCACGCCATGGCTTGCCGTCCTTCCAGGCCAGCGCCTCGCACGTGAATCCCGTCGGTCCCTCGAAACCGAGGTCGAAAACCGCAGCCATGCGCTTGCCGAGCCATTCGCGTGGGACACGACCCTGGACGTGGAACCACGTCGTGCTCCACGGCGGCCCCCACCCGTCGCCGACATGAAACGGCGCAAACGAGCCGGCCATCGCGTCCGCGAAACTGACGGGCTCGCCCCGGACGCAGAACCCCGTCAGGTCAAGCGACGGCGACGAGCGCATCCGCGACGATCTGTGCCAGGCCGTCGATGAACTCCGGGCTGGCGTTGAAGGAACGGGTGCGGCGGATCTTCAAGCCTTTCTCGCGCGCGAAGTCCTTCGCTTCCACGTCGAGGTCGTAAAGGATCTCCAGATGGTCGGCCACAAATCCGATCGGGCACACGAGGACGTCCCGCGCGCCTGACGCTTCCACGGCTTCGAGCAGGTCCGGTCCAAGCCACGGCTCGCCTGTATGGCTGGCCGACTGAAACGCAAACTCCCAGTCCGGCAGCGACATGCCTTCAGCGACGAGCTCGCAGCTGCGGAGCAGCTGTTCTTTGTAGGGATCGCCCTCGTCGATGATGCGCGCCGGAAGGCTGTGGGCGGTGAAGAAGATGCGTTCGGGCCGTCCATCGGCGAGTGCCTCGCTCACCAGGCCCTGCACCGCCGCGATGAACGCGGGGTGGTCGTGGAAGCCCGGGATGAAGATCACCTCCCCCTCCCATGCGGCCTCGACCGACCGGCGATAGCTGCCGAGGCTCATGTCCGCGTAATGCGGCGCCAGCGGGAGAGCGACCAGTCGCTCGATCCCCGCGCGCTGCGCCTCGGCCGCTCCATCGGCGATGAAAGGCGATGCGTGCTTCATGCCGACGAACGCCGGCAATCCCGATCGCACGGCGAGTGCGGCGGCCTGGGCGCGCGTGATCTCGGTCAGAGGAGATCCGCCACCGATCGCGCGGTAGCGTGACGTCAGCTCGGCCAGGGCTTGCGCGGACGGTGGGCGGCCGCCGCGGATGTGCGTGAAGTACGCCTCGATGTCCCCTTCCGAGGAAGGACTGCCGTACGCCATGCACAGGATGCCGGTCTTCACGTCAGGCGACGCGCTCCGGCACCCACGCATGCACGGTCTCGACGAGCAGCTGGAGGTTTTCTACCGTGGCGTCGGGCGGGACGCCGTGGCCGAGGTTGAAGATGTGACCGGGGCGGCCGCCGGCCCTCCGCAGCACTTCGATCGCTCGGGTGCGCAGGTGGTCTGGCGGCCCGAGGAGAACGGCCGGATCGAGGTTGCCCTGGACGCCGCGGTCGAGACCGACGCGCTTCCAGCCTTCGTCGAGCGTGACGCGCCAGTCGAGCGAGACGATGTCCGGTCCCGTCGCGACGATGCGTTCGAGCAGTCCCGCGGTATCGGTGCCGAAGTGGATGCGCGGCACGTCCAGGGATCTGAGGCCGTCGAACATCGCTCGCGTGTGCGGAGCCACGCGCAGCTCGTAGTCGTCGGGCCCGAGCGCGCCGGCCCACGAGTCGAAGATCTGCAGCGCCGACGCGCCGGCGCCGATCTGCGCCTTCAGATACGCCGTCATCGTCGTCGCGAGCTTTTCCATGAGACGGTCGAACGCCTCGGGCTCGCGATACATGAACGACTTGACGCGCTCGAACGTCCGCGACGGCCGGCCTTCGATCAGGTAGCTCGCGAGAGTGAAGGGCGCGCCGGAAAAGCAGATCACCGGCACCGGCGATTCACCGACGACATGCCGGACGGCGGTGATGACATGCGGCGCCGCCTCATCACCCGCGGCGACGCGCACACGCTCGACATCGGCGGCGGTGCCTACGGGATGTGCGATCACGGGACCTACGTTCTCGACCAGGTCGAAGTCGACCCCCATGCCGCGAAGCGGCAGCATGATGTCCGCGAACATGACCGCGGCGTCGACGCCCAAACGCCGCACCGGCTGCAGCGTCACCTCGGCGCACAGCTCGGGTTGGGCCACGATGTCGGCCAGTGTGTAGCGCTCGCGCAGCTTGCGGTACTCGGGCAGCGAGCGTCCCGCCTGCCGCATGAACCACACCGGCGTCACATCGACGGGCTGCCGGCGCGCGGCATCCAGGAAGCGCGAAGAGGTCACTGCGCTCCCAACAGAGCGGTGATCTCTTCGATCGGTCTATGCACACCCACGAGGATCGGCGTGTCGCGGACGGTCGAGCGCCGGCTCTCGGTTCCGCGCAGGTCACGCACCAGCTCGCCAAACGCGCCGAGGTCGTCGGTCTCATACGCGACGAGAAAGTCCATGTCGTCGACGCCGAACGAGTAGGCAAGCAGCTGGCGGACCTGGTGGAAGCGATGGCCGACCTTCATGTGCTCGTTCATCACCTTCTGGCGCTCTTCCTGCGGCAGGAGGTACCAGTCGGTGCTCTTGGTGAACGGATAGACGATCAAGTACCGCGACCGCTCGCCGGCGAACAGCGACTGCTCCTGCTGCGTCGGGCGCTTGACGTACTGCGACGGCGCGATCAGGCCGAGAAACCCGTGGCGCACCGTCATCCAGCGGCCCATTCCCGCGCGGAGCGCCGCCGCTGTCTTTTCTTCAAGTGCCTCGAACGACGGCGCGAGGCTCCACAGCAACACGTCCACGCCGGCCTTCAACCCGACCATCGAGTAGGTGAAGGTCGACACATCCGAGCGCGCTGTGACCGCCGCCGCGAATTCCTCGGCGGAGTGGCATCGCTCGTCGCGGTCGAGACGGCGCCAGGCGGGATCGAGGCCCAGCGCCAGCGCGTGCACGTAGCGCCGTTCAGTCACTCGCGCAGCCATGCCGCGACATCGGCGGCGAAGTACGTGATCACCATGCCGGCGCCCGCGCGCATGATCGCGGTCAGGGTTTCGAAGA
This sequence comes from Candidatus Dormiibacterota bacterium, assembly GCA_035717165.1. Classification (GTDB taxonomy): domain Bacteria; phylum Chloroflexota; class Dormibacteria; order Dormibacterales; family Dormibacteraceae; genus 40CM-4-65-16. Next base: position 12,092 of record DASTIX010000181.1, on the reverse strand, counting down.
CCGCGTTGCGCCGGTCGACCCAGCCGCGCTCGGCGGCGGCCTCGATCATCGCCGCCTCGCCGCTCACCTGGTAGGCGGCCAGCGGCTGGTCGAAGCGAGGACGCGCGCGGCTCAGGAGGTCGAGCGACGTAAGGGCGGGCTTGACCATCAGGATGTCGGCACCCTCACGCGCGTCGAGCTCCATCTCGCGCATCGCCTCGCGCGCGTTGGCGAAGTCCATCTGGTACGACTTCCGGTCGCCGAAGCTTGGGGCCGAGCCGGCCGCCTCGCGGAACGGCGCATATAAAGAGGACGCGTGCTTTGACGAGTAGGCCATGATCGCCGTGTCCTCGGAGCCCGCGGCATCGAGTCCGCGACGCAGGGCGCCGACCTGACCGTCCATCATCGCGCTCGGTCCCACGATGTCCGCGCCGGCCGAAGCATACGCGACCGCCGCGGCCGCCAGGCGAGGGAGCGTCGCGTCGTTGTCGACCTTCTCACCGGCGAGGATGCCGCAGTGACCATGCGACGTGTACTCGCACAGGCAGACGTCGGCGATCAGCGCGAGCGGCAATCCTTCATCGCGGAGCAGTCGCAGTGTCTCAGGCACGGGGCCGTCGGGATCGTGCGCGCCGGTGCCGTCCGCGTCCTTCGATTCGGGGATGCCGAACAGCAACACGCCCCCCACGCCCAGATCGGCGAGGCGATGCGCCTCGCGCAGCGCCAGATCCGGAGATATCCGCGCGTGCCCCTTCAGCGACTCGAGCTCGATCCGCCGCCCGCGACCGCTCACGACGAACAGCGGAGCGATCAGCTGCGCCGGGTGCAGCCGCGTCTCGCGCACGAGGTTGCGCAGCGCCGGGCTCGACCGCAACCGGCGAGGGCGTTCTCCGGTCCTTGGAATGGTTCTCTCGACCGCTGCCGCCATCGCTGCAACATCCTGAGCCGTCGCCTCGGCCGCGACGGTGAAGCCCGCCTCTCGCGCGGCCGCGCTGGTGCGAGGCCCGATCGTGATCGCGGGCACATTCGTGCCGCCACCCAGCTTGAGGAATCCGCGCACCGCCGAGCCGGACGCGAAAACCACGGCGGCGAGATCGTTCGCGCGTAGGACCTGGTCGAGGATCGGCCCCGATTCGTCCGGTCCCTCCACGGTCTCGTAGGCGGTGATCTCTTCGACGATGGCGCCGCGCTCGCGGAGGACTCCCGGCAGGTCAGAGTCGGCCTTCGAGGCGCGCACGAGGGCGACCCGCTTGCCGGCGACGTCGGGAATGGCTCTGCCAAGCGCCTGGCCGTTGGCTTCCGCCGGGACGAGGTCCGCCTCCGCGCCGCGGCCCCGCAGCGCTCGGGCTGTCGCCGCTCCAACCGCCGCCCAATGCGGTCCTCGCGGCACCTCGGGCAGCGCCGCGACGCCGGCCGCGCTCGTGACGACGATCCAGTCGAACGACGCTAGGTCCGGCCAGGCGACGGTGATCGGACGCGTCGCCACGGTGGGAACGGCGACCACGCGGTAGCCGCGCGACTCCAGCTCGCCGACAAGGGTGTCTTTTTCGCCCGCGGGCCGCGTGACCAGCACCGTCTTCATCGCAGCGCCACCTCCCGCGCGAGTCGCTCGCCGGCGTCCGCAGCGAGGCGGAAAGCCTCGCCTCTTTTTCCGCGCACCGTGTCGACGCGCAGGTCTGAGCCGTCGCTGTTCACACCGCCGACGATCATCGCGAACTCCTCGCCGGCGACCGTCGCGAGCGCTCCAACCGGCGCGCGGCACGTCCCCCCCGTCGCCTCGAGCACGCGACGCTCCGCCTCCACCGCCAGGCGGATGTCGGGTTCGTCGTACAGGCGAAGCTCGTCCAGAAGGAGGCCTGATTCATTGCGGGTCTGGATCGCGAGCGCGCCCTGCGCCGGAGCCGGAGGCATCGTCTGCGCGTCAAGGCGCTGGTCGATGCGACCGCCCCTCGCCAATCGGTCGAGGCCGGCGGCGGCGATCACGATGGAGTCGACCTCGCCGCCGTCGAGCCGGCGCAGTCGGGTGTCGACGTTGCCATGCAGCGGGACGATGCGCAGGTCGGCGCGCACGGCACGAAGAAAGCCCGAGCGGCGGGGGCTGTCCGTCCCCACGGTCGCGCCTCGAGGCAGGCCCGAGAGCGAGGCACCGCCCGCCTTGGTGACGAGCGCATCGCGAGGATCGGCGCGGATGGGATAGGCGGCGATCACGAGGTCGCCTTCCTCGACGAGCGGCACGTCCTTGGCGCTGTGCACGGCCGCATCGATCTCGCCGCGCTGGAGCGCCCTGGCGATCGCGGTGACGAACATGCCCTCGCCGGCCTGCGTGTCGGCCGGGCGCGTGTCGCCTTCGGTGACGATGCGCACGAGCTCGACGTCGTGGCCGGCCTCGCTCAATCGCCGGGCGAACCACTCGGTCTGCGCGAGCGCCAGCATCGAGCCGCGCGTCCCGAGCCTGATCACCATGGGCAACCGAATCTACCACCCACCCAGGTGGCGCTTGTAGCGCTCCGCCGAGCGGTGAATCGCAGCCTTGGCATCCGTCAGGACGTTGCGGTCCCACCACGCGCCGTAGATGCGGTCGAAGGCATACGGCTCGACCGAGCCGACCACGTGGTCGACCTCCGCCGCCGACAGCGGCACGTAGTTGGGGAAGCTGTACATGAAGCTCACCCAGCGCCGATCCTGCGCGACCTGCACGATGTCGCCGGCGAGCAGCGCGCCCCGACCTTCGACGCCCGCCGGCCAGTGCAGCACGGTGCCGCCGGGGAAGTGGCCGCCCGCCCGGATCAGCGTCATCCCGTCCCACAACTCTTTGGTGTCTTCACTCCAGAACTGGAGGCATGGATCCGGGCGCATGACCCACTGCCTGTCGGCCTCGTGCAGCAGCACGGGCGCGTCGAAGGCTTTGCTCCACTCGACCATCGACGAGTAGTAATGCGGATGCGAGATCGCGATCGCGCGCAGCCCGCCCGCCGCGCGCACGGCGGCCACCGCCGCATCGTCGATGACCGTGATGCAGTCCCACAAGATGTTGCCGGCCGGCGATCGCACAAGCAGCGCCCGCTGCCCAATGGCAAACGACGGCAGCGTGCCGATGCCCAGCAGGCCGGCGTCCTCGCGTAGCTCGGTCCCATGGTTCGACCGAAGCTCTTCGAGCGTCGTCCACTTCTGTCCGCCCCATCCGACGTACTGGCGCTCGTCATCGCATACCGGGCAGCTGTCGGGAGGACGATCAGACATGGCGAATTGCACGCCGCAGGTCGCGCAGACGTAACAGGAGGTCAACGTCAAGAATTTACGACCCTCATTTGCAGTAGCTGCAGCCGCCGCCTCAGCGCGTTCCACCTGTAAGACGAAAGCTGGAGGGAGTCCCTTGCCTTATATCCGCCTACCCCAATCCGGACGGCCGTGGTTCATCGCGATCGCGGGGGCGATCGTCGGAGCGCTGTTCACGTACGCGGGGCCCCAGGTCGTGAACGCGATGGATCGGCCCTCATGCGCGGAGACGGTGATGCAAGCCGTGTCCACAGAGACGACGGTCAACGGCACCTACGGGTGCTTCGACCGAGGACTGCAGCTCGGCCTTCTCACGATCGGCGTGAACTCCGACAGCTCGTTCGCCGACCGCATCGGGCAGAGCGGCGAATACCACTTCCTCCGCAAGACGGCCGACGGCGGCTACGTCTACGAGTACGACCGGGCGACCACGCCGCACGACCGGTTCCAGGGAATGTTCAGCGCCCTCTCGCTGCCCCAGACCCGAATCGACTTCCGGCACGGCAATTTCCTCGCCGCCTGGAACGAGCCGCACAACCTGCGCAAGGCCTGGGCCGAGATCTCCGGACAGACGCAGAACACAGAGAGCCGGCTGTTCACGTTCTACGTCGGGCCCGACGGAAGGATCACGGCGATCAAGTAACCGCCTTATATAAAGAGGACGCGAGCTAGGCGCGCGCCGCCTTACGCCGGCGCGGCTCCGGCTGCGCGAATTCCTCGACCGCGTCGAGCATCACGTCGCGGAAACGAAGCTGGTCGGCGGCAGGCAACCTGCGCAGCGCCTCGGGCGCCTCGAACAGCTGGTCGATCAGGCGCTCTCGCACCGCCCGGCCGCGCGCAGTGACGGTCAGGATGTTGACGCGGCGGTCGGTCGCATGCGGCCGGCGGGCAACCAGACCCCGCTCTTCCAGCCGGTCCGTCGGGTCCACGACGGTCGACGGGTTGCAGTGCAGCCGCTCCGCCAGCTCCTTCTGGGAGATGGCGTGGTCGGGATCGAGCTGCACGAGCGCCCACGCGGATACCGGCGAGAGCCCGGCCTCCTCGGATGCCGCGTTCATGCGGCCCTCCCAGGTTCCAAGCAGCTCCACGACCAGCGCCCACAGCTCTTGTGCGCGCGATCGGTAGCGTAGACCGGGGACGAACGAATCGCTCACTCGCGCCGAAGTGTACGCGCGTGCCTCGCACAATCGGTCAGTGGTGAAATAAATGGAGGCTCCACGCGATTGGCTATGAGGTAGTAAACCCTATCCAAGGAGGAACAAATCTATGGGGACCTGGAAATTCGATCCAATGCACACTCAGGTCGAGTTCTCGGCCAAGCACCTCGGCATGATGACGGTCCGGGGGCATTTCAACGAAGTGACGGCGGAAGGCGAGATCTACCCCGACCAGCCCGAGCGCTCGAAGGTCGAGGCGACGATCAACACCGCGAGCATCCGGACGCACAACGAGATCCGCGACAACGATCTCCGCTCGTCCAACTTCCTCGAGATCGCGAAGTACCCGACCATGACCTTCAAGAGCACGAAGGTCGAGCATGCCGGCGGCGAGCGCTACAAGGTCACCGGTGACCTCACCATCAAGGACACCACGAAGCCCGTCACGTTCGATCTCGTCAAGTACGGCGAGTTCAACGACCCTCGCATGGGCCATCGCATCGGGTACGCGGCCCAGACCAGGATCAACCGCAAGGACTTCGGCATGAGCTTCAACGCCGTGCTCGACGGCAAGTTCGTGGTCAGCGACGAGATCCAGATCAACATCGAAGGCGAGGTCGTCGAGACCGCGGACGAGCCTGCGACCGAGAAGCAGCCGCAGGAAGCGGGCCGGCAGACGCGCTAGGTCGCAGGATCGCCGGCGACGAATAGAAATACGACGGCAAGGATCATCGCCAGGGCGACGGGTCCCCACTCGTTGACGGGTCCGCTGGTGACCAGCACTCTGATCACCAGCGACCCGAAGACGTAGACGCCGCCGAGCACCAGCACGATGCGAAAGCGGCGCGCGACCAGCCTGAGCTGGCGGCGGATGCCTCCGGGCCGGAGCGCGAGAACGCCGAACGCCAGGAAGCCCAGCAAGACGATGCCGAGGACGAATCCCCTCACGCGGCGATTGTCGGGCTCCGGTTAGGATCTTCGGCGGTGCAGCTCGCCCTGAGGCGACCGTCTCCCTCGACGACGGCCTTCGAAGAGTTCCAGCACGACAGGCTCGAATTCTTCCGCCGCTGTGCGGAGACCGGCGACGCGGTCAACTTTCGCTTCGGAGCGGAGGATGTGATCGTCGTCGCCCGTCCAGAGCTGGTCAACGATGTCCTGGTCACGCACCGCACCGACTTCAGCAAGGCGTATCTCACGAGCCTGATGCCTCCTCTCCTTGCCAGCAGCATGCTGCTCGCCGACAGTGACAGCTGGCTACACCAGCGCAAGCTCGTGCTGCCGGCGTTCCACCGTGACCGTGTCGACGCCTACGCGGTGGTGATGGCCGAGGAGGCGCGCCGCGCGTCCGCGACGTGGAAATTCGGAGAGCGCCGCGACATTCACTCGGAGATGATGCGCATGACGCTCCAGGTCGTCACACGCACGCTCTTCGGCATCGATTTCTCCAGCGCGGTCGGCGTCGCCGAGAACCTGGTCGCCGCCGTCATGGACGAGTTCAATCGCCGGATCGCCAGCCCCATGCGCTTCCGCTTCCCGCTGCCCAGCGTGCGCACGCTGCGTCTCTTCAAGGCATTGCGCGAGCTCGACGACATCGCGTATCAGGCGATCTCCGAGCGACGCCGCCATCCGCAGCACGACCTGCTCTCCATGCTCGTGGTGGCCCATGACGAGAACGGCCGGCCGATGAGCGACCGGGAGGTTCGCGACGCGTGCCTGGCGGTGTTCTTCGCGGGTCACGAGACCACCGCGTGCCTGCTTTCGTGGACGTGGTACGTGCTCTCGCAGCGGCGGGATGTCGAAGCGAAGATGCTCGCCGAGCTGCAGGCCGCGAACGTGGTCGAGGATGATTCACCGGCCACTCTCGTCGAGAGGTTGCCTTATACGCAAGACGTCCTCAAAGAGGTGCTGCGACTCTATCCGCCGGCCTACGGTTTCGGCCGGCGCGCGCTCCGCGACACGACGGTCGGCGGCCACTCCGTCCCGGCCGGCACCACCGTGCTGATGAGCCCGTGGGCGATCCACCGCGACCCCACGTACTTCGACGAACCGGAGAAGTTCATCCCCGAGCGGTGGCAGAACGGCCTTGCCTCGCGTCTGCCGCGCTTCGCCTATTTCCCGTTCAGCAGCGGCCCGCGGCGGTGCGTCGGCAGCTCGTTCGCGACGATGGAGGCGACGATCACGATCGCCACGATCCTGCCGCGGTTCCACTTGAGGTCGCTCGGGGAGGTGAAGCCGGCGCCTTCGCTGACACTTCGGCCCGCCGGCGAAATGTCGATGGAGATCTCCGCCCGGCAAAACTAGAATTTCCGCGGCATGTCACCCGCGGAACACATCGTGCCCCTGATCGTCATCGCCGCCGGCATCGCCGTGATCCTGTGGGCGACGCGGCGCTGGCCGGGTCGCTGGGTCGACCAGGGCGCGAAGGTGATCGCGGTCTCGGTCGTCCTTGCCGAGGTTGGCTGGTGGGTGATCAACATCGTCAACGGCAGCTGGACCGTGCAGTGGAGCCTGCCGCTGCACCTGTGCGAGGCGGGCTGTTTCCTCGTGGCGGCGGCGCTGTGGTGGCGGTTCCGGTTCGCATTCGAGATGAGCTATTTCTGGGGTCTGGGCGGTACCGCCCCTGGGCTCTTCTCGCCAAGCATCCCGGGCCACTTTCCAGACCCCGTGTACTTCCAGTACTACGCGCAGCACGGTCTGCTCGTGCTCGGGGCGTTCTACCTCGTGATCGCCTTGCGCATGCGGCCGGCGAGCCATGCGGTGATGCGAGTGTCCCTCGCCACGGCGGCGTACGCGGTCGTGGTCGGCGTCATCGACTACTTCACGAACGGCAACTACCTGTTCCTGCGCGACCTGCCGCCGACGCGGACGGCACTCGACTATATGGGCCCTTGGCCGTGGTACATCGTCACGCTGACGATCGCCGCGATCGTCGTGTTCAATCTGCTGTATCTGCCGTTCGCGCGTTCGGCGCCGGCGCCGGAACCGGCGACCAACCCGGTCTAGGGGAAAGCGTCTAGCCGAACCGCCGGACGAACATGAACATCGCCGGCACCCAGTACTCGCTTCCGTTCGGCCGCCTGCGCCGTCGCGCCCTACGGAGGAAACCCCAGACCGCGAGCCGACCTGCGTTCGTCGGCATCAGCTCGTCCTCGGCGACGAGCTTGCGCGAGATCCGCTCGTCCTCATCGAGCGGCCTGAAGATCGAATACATGCTCTCGCGCTCGAGGCTGCGGAGGTCCCGCTCTTCGAGTCGTGCCACGGCTGCGTCTATTTAAACCCCAGGTGGTCGCCTCGTCACTTTGGGAGATCGGCGCCCCAGGAGACGACCTGGAGCGCCGACAGGGGTAGGGGATGGCTCTGGCGTTTGCGCGATGGCAAGTAGCGCTTGCCAGCCTGGATTGGCGAGCGCGAGGTCGAGCTCGATCTCGCGCAGGGTGGGCATCTCGTATCCGTTCAGATCGTCGTTCTCGGCCATTGGTTCGCCTCCCATTTGTTTGTCTGAAGGTTCGCCGTGGCCGCTCAAGGAAACCCCTAGAGTTGCTCAAGCTCGGGGCGCACAATGGCGCCGGAGCGCCAATGGAGTTCAGGATGCTCGGGCCTCTCGAGGTCCGGACCGGCGAAGAGATCCTCGCCCTCGGCGGCGCCAAGCAGCGCGCGCTCCTCGCCATCCTGCTGCTCCACGCCAACCACGTCGTGAGCCGGGAGCGCCTCGCCGAGCTGCTTTGGGGGGACGAGCCGCCGCCGACGGCGGACCACGTGATCGAGGTCTACGTCTCGCAGCTTCGACGGGTGCTCGAGCCGGATGGGGCACCGTACAAAGTCCTCGTCCGCAAGCCCGCCGGTTACGTCCTGCAGGTGCCGGCGTCCGACATCGACACCGCGCAGTTCGCAAGCCTGGTCGAGAGCGCCAAGACGCTGGGCCCGGCCGAGGCGGTTGCCCAGCTCCAGCACGCGCTCGAGATGTGGCGCGGACCGGCGCTCGCAGATTTCGCGGGCGAATCCTTCGCGGTGAGCGAGGCCGCCCGGCTTGACGAGCTCCGTCTGTACGCGATCGAGGAGCGCATCGATGGCGAGCTCAAGCTCGGCCGCCACGCCCGGCTGATCGGCGAGCTGCAGGGTCTCGTCGAGCAGCATCCGCTGCGCGAGCGGCTGTGCGGCCAGCTCATGCTCGCGCTCTACCGGTCAGGCCGGCAGGCCGAGGCGTCCGACGTCTATCAGAAGACGCGCGAGCGGCTCGTCGACGAGCTCGGCATGGAGCCCGGGCCCGAGCTCCAGGATCTGCTCAAGCGAATCCTCCAGCAGGAATCAGGCCTTGCCGCTGTGGAGGTCGCTGCGCCCTCACTGCCGTCCGGCACGATGACGTTCCTCCTCACGGACGTGGAGGGCTCGACGCGGCGATGGGAACGCGACCCTGCGGCAATGCAGCAGGCGATGGAGATCCACGACGCGGTGCTCGGCCGCGTCATCAATGCGCACGGTGGCCTTCAGGTCGAGTCGGGCCGTGAGGGCGACAGCATCCTTGCGGTCTTCAAACGCGCCACCGATGCCGTTGCCTGCGGCGTCGAGATCCAGAGATCGCTGTCCGCCGAGCATTGGCCTGAAGGCGCGGATCTGCACATCCGGGTCGCGATTCACACCGGCGAGGCGGAGCTTCGCGGCGGTCACTACTTCGGTCCGACCGTCTACCGCTGCGCGCGGCTTCTCGTCACCGGCTTCGGCGACCAGGTGCTCCTGAGCCAGGCGACGCACGACGTGGTCGTCGACACGCTGGCCGGCGGAATCGGCCTACGGGATCTCGGGCTTCATCGGCTCCGCGATCTCGAGCGGCCGGAACGGATCTTTCAGGTGACCGGGCCTGGACTGCGCTCCGAGTTCGCGCCGCTGAACTCACTCGACCCGCGCCGCCAGAACCTGCCGATCAGCCCGACGCGGTTCATCGGCAGGGAAAAGGAGCTCGCGGAGATCTCGGAGCGCCTCGCCGCACACCGCATGCTCACGCTCGTCGGTCCCGGCGGCACCGGCAAGACTCGTCTGGCGCTGCAGGCCGCCGCCGAGAACATCGATCGCTTCGCGGACGGCGTCTGGTGCGTCGAGTTTGCGTCGGTCCGCGAGCCCGAACTGGTTCCTCAGACCGTGGCCGAAGCTTTGGGCGTACGCGAAGAAGCCGGCCGGCCGCTGATCAAGACATTGGTCGATAGATGGCGCGAGCGGAAATTTCTTCTCGTGCTGGACAACTGCGAGCACCTCATACCCGCCGTCGTCAAGCTCGCCGACGAGCTGCTGCGCGCGTGCGAGCACATCAGGTTGATCGCGACGAGCCGAGAAGCTCTGCGCGTCAACGGCGAGGCGATCATGCGCGTGGGTCCGCTGGCCGAATCAGACGGCGTGACGCTGTTCGTCGAGCGCTCGTCGGCGGCCGAGTCGGGTTTTCGCGTGACGGACGAGAACGCGGACGTGATCGCCCAGATCTGCCGTCGGGTCGAGGACATCCCTCTTGCCATCGAGCTCGCCGCCGGTCGCGCCCGCATGATGACGCCGGCCGAGATCCTCGCGCGGTTGCAGGAGAGCTTCAGCGTGCTCGCAGGAGGCAGCCGGTCGTATGAAGGCCGGCACGAAACGCTCAGCACGGCGATCGATTGGAGCTACTGGCTGCTCAGCGAGGAGGAGCAGCGACTGCTCCGTTCGCTGTCGGTGTTCTTCGGTGGTTTCACTCTTGACGCGGCGGAGGCGGTTTTTGGTAACAGCGATCGATCGACCCTCGAGTTGTTGAGTCACCTCATCGACAAGTCGCTGGTGACGCGCCATCAAGCCTCAGACGGCTCGACGCGATATTCGCTTCTCGAGACCGTGCGCGAGTACGGTCACCACAAACTGCGTGAAAACGAGGAACATGCCGAGCTTCACGCTCGCCACGGCGTGTATTTCACCGGCCTCGTCGAGGCTTCGCGCGGGAAGCTTGCAGGTCCAACCAGAAGGAGATGGATCAACCAGCTCGCTTCTGACATCGACAATTTGCGGGCGGTATTCGAACTCAAGGAAGCTGATCCCGCCGCGCAGCTCGCCATGGCCGCCGCGCTTGCGGACTACTGGGAAGCACGCGGCGAATACAACGAGGGTCGCTCTCGGCTGGAGGCGACCTTGCAGCAGAACCCTGAATCGAGTCGCATTCGCACCGATGCACTGCAAGCTGCGGGCTTGCTTGCGTGGGAGCAAGGAGACCAGAAGGCCGCCTCGGCCTACACCCAGGACGCGCTCACGCTCAGCCGGGAAACAGCGGATACCGAGGAAGAGGCCCTTTGCCTGCAACAGTTGGGACAAATCGCCATTCAGAGCGACGACTTCGCCGCGGCGAGGCAGTACGTAACCGAGGCTTTGAGGATCGCCGTTGAACACGGATACGAACAGATCCAGGCCCTTTGCGAGTGGCGGCTCGGATTCATGGCCGTGTTCACACACGATCTAAAGGACGCCCAGAAGCATTACGAGACGAGCCTCGAAATCTCTGCACGGCTCGGGGACAGCGAGTCAGTCGGGAACTCGCATCAGATGCTGGGCGTCATTGCTCTTCGCCTCGGCCAACCGGAAGTCGCGAAGGCTCATCTTCGGGAGAGCCTCGACCTCCAGCGTTCCGAAGGGAGCACTCGATCGATCGCCAACTTGCTGGAAAGCCTGGCGGCCGTCGCGGCCGAAGAGGGCCACGGCGAGCGAGCTCTGCTGCTGGGAGGTGCAGCTGAAGGTTTGCGGCGAAGGATCGAAGTCGTGTCAACGTCACCGCTGCACCGCGAGATCAGCGCCCGCCTCGAGTCCTTGAAGAGCGGGGCCGGCGGTCAGCAGCGATGGACGGCCGGGATGTCTATGTCACGTGATGAGGCGATCAGTCACGCGCTTGGTGAGGCCGGCGCCGTCCCAAACGAACGCCAGCGCTAGTGACATGAAGTCGTAGCGTACGGTCCCGGAATCGGGTTCCAGCCTCTGGTCGTGTATTGGACGTTTTCAGTGGCGATCTGGGCATCCGTCGGTGGCGGTGGCGGCGGCACTTCCGGAATGTGGTGCAGGTATCCGCCGAGCACCTTGTTGCAGTAGTCGGTGTAGTCCTTGGTGAAGAGGATGTGCGTGTGCCACAGGCAGTCAGCCCATTTGTGGATGACGTCATGGTCGGCGTTCTCGTAGCAAAGTTGAAGGTGGTGGTTGTAGAACTCTTGCGCGGTGGCTATCTGCGCATCGTCCAGCTTGCACTCGTGTTTGGCCCTGTCCAGGATGCCGTTGGCTTTGAGCTCAGGAGCACTGAAAACCGGTGCTTTTACCATGCAACTTCCTCCTTTTGGGCGCCACTGTAAATCCAAACCGGCGGTCGTGAACGACCGACTTAATGCGACCGCTCAATCCGGTCCTCGACCGCCCAAACGCGCTCGCACCAGGCGACCACCGCCAGCAGCTCGGCCAGCTGACCGCTAAGGGGTCCGGCCGCCCGCGCCCGGCGCCTGGCCTGCATCTTGTCCTGGTAGTAACGGCAGTTCTCGCTCATGTCTGAAACCTCCTTGCGCATGAGGTTCCGAGACGAGGTTCAACCCTCCCTCAAGCGGCGCTCAAACCCGCACGGGTCGGCGTGCCGGAAGCGGGCTACGATCAGCTAATGGCCCAGAATCCGCCTCCGGCCAAGCCAAATCCGCGTGCCAAGGG
>DASTIX010000180.1:0-4043 GCA_035717165.1 Candidatus Dormiibacterota bacterium | reverse complement strand
GCGCTCCGACGACCATCGGCACGACAAACACGGCGATCGGCCAGCGTGGTCGCGTAGACACGGCGCGAGGATACGCCTCAGAGTGTCCTCGCGAACGCTCGCGCAGCAGCGGGCGGCGGCGCTCTGGTGACATTCCCGCACGCTGGCACATGCAATGCTGTTAAGCGCTGGGAGCAGTAGTGCGAGGACCTTCGAGACCACTGCTTGGCGGCTTGACGGTGGTTCGTCCCGCCACGGCGGAAGATGCAAATCTTCTGGTCGCTTGGCATGGTGACCCGGAGATCGCGCGGTACTGGGATCACAAGACGTTCACGCGCGAAGAGATCCTCGCCCGGCTCGCCCGGCCCCACGTAGCAGCCTTCATCGTCGAGGCAGAGGAGCGGCCGGTTGGCTATCTGCAGGCCTGGTTCGACAGCGAGTCCGAAGGCGCCGGTTTGGACATGTTCCTGATTCCGTCCATGCGCGGCCGTGGACTCGGCCCTGACGCTGCCCGCACACTTGCCCGCAGCCTCTGTTCTGCCGGCCAGATGCTGCTGTCCGTGGACCCCTACCTTTGGAACGAGGCCGCGATCCGCGCGTGGGGAAAGGCAGGCTTCCGACCCGTCGAGGAGCGCGAGCCCGACAAAGAACACACTGGTCGCTGGCTTCTGATGACCTTCGACGCCGCCTCGGCCATGTGACATTCCCGCACGCTGGCCCATGCCAGCGGCGCATCCGGGTCATGCGCTCTGCGGTTCCAGCCCGTTGACAAACTTGCGCATGATGAGGGCAGCGTTGTGACCGCCGAAGCCGAAGCTGTTGCTCAGCGCGACTCGGACGGGTAGCTCCCGCGCTTTGTTAGGAACGCAATCGATGTCACAGGCGGGATCAGGCGTCTGGTAGTTGATCGTTGGCGGCACGATGTCGCGGTCGACCGCGAGGACAGTGAATGCGGCTTCAACCGCCCCCGCCGCTCCAAGGCAGTGACCGGTCGCGCCTTTCGTTCCGGAGACTGCGAGCGTCGAGACCTTGTCCTCGCCCAATGCCAGCTTGAGGGCGCGCGTCTCGATCGCGTCGCCGAGCCCCGTTGAGCTTGCGTGTGCGTTGACGTAGTCGACGTCTGTCGGAGCGAGCGCCGCGTCAGCCAGGGCAGCCTCCATCGCACGGGCTTGTCCGGCGCCGAGCGGATCGGGCTCGGTCATGTGGAAGGAGTCTGAGCTGACGCCGTAGCCGGCGAGTTCGGCGTAGATCTCGGCGCCACGGGCACGAGCGTGTTCCAACTCCTCCAGCACGAGGACGGCTGCCCCCTCGCCCATCACGAAACCGTCCCGGTCGGCATCAAACGGTCGACTCGCACCTGCGGGATCGCTGTTTCGGCACGAGAGCGCTCTCATCGCGGCGAAGCCCGCTACCGCCAGCTCGGTGATCCCGGCCTCGCTTCCGCCGCAGAGCATTACCTCTGCCCGGCCCAGGCGGATCGCGTCGTATCCATCGCCGATTGCCATCGCCGACGCGGCACAGGCCGTGCAGGGGGCGCCTAGCGGACCGCGCGTTCCCAGCACCATCGAGACCCAACCGGCCGCCATGTTCGGCATGAAGGCCGTCACCAGGCTTGGATGGATCCGTTGAGACTGACCGAGTTCGCGCAGACACGCCGCAAGGCTTGCGACACCGCCCTGTGCCGTCGCAATCGAGGCGCCGACCCGATGGGGCTCAACCCCGATCTCTAGCCCGGCGTCGCTTTCCGCCATCCGCGCCGCGGCCACCGCAAACTGCGCGAAGCGGTCGATCTTGCGGATTGTCTTCCGATCAAGCCAGCGCTCCGGCTCGAAGTCGCTCGCCTCACAGGCGATCCGCACAGAATGGCCCGAAGCGGCGAAGGCGGTGATCGGGCCGCCACCACCTTCTCCAGCCAAGAGCCGTCGCCAGGTCGTGTCGATGTCCTGGCCGAGCGGTGTAACAGCGCCTAAGCCGGTTACCACAACCCGCCGTTCAGGCTCGTGGAAATCAGCGTCGATCTCGATTCGATGCAGGGGTTGGCGAGCGGTCGAGGGGTCGTCGCCCACCGATCTCGTGGCGCTTGCCGAAGTACTTGATTCGACGGGCAGGCTGTCCTTAGTTCTTCTGGCGTGGCCGCTCGTCGTGCAGCCGCTTGACGGCGTTGAAGAGCGCCCACGGCCGGTCGCTGTCGCCAGTCGGGGCGTTCAGCGCGTAATAGACGGCCTCGGCTCCGTCTCCGCCCAGGGTGATTGGGTCGGTGGTGTCGTCGATCAGCCGAAGCTCGATCGCGTCGGCGAGGGCCCGAGCTCCTACGGTTCCCTCGGCGCCAGTCTCGTGGGCCGCCTTCACCCTCAGGTTCTCCGCCATAAGCGTCGCCGCTCGCTCGCCGAGCAGGTACGGCTGGTTGGCGACCTCGAACACGACTTCCACTCGGCTGAGCCTATCTCCGCCATGCTATGGGTGCCGTGATGCTCCAAGGATCGCTCTGCTCGCTTGGGCTTGAGCGCAACCGCAAGGGTGACAGCGATGAGCCGTCGGATGGTGGTCGAACAGATCGTGCACGGTGAGCGCACCTTCGACATCTACTCGCGTCTCCTCAAGGAGCGGATCATCAGCTTGCTACTCCTCGACAGCAGAACAACCGGTGACCGAAGCAGCGCCAGTGATGACTGATCCCGTCTCGTGGCTACAGATCGGGCAAGGGTGGATCGTGATCACCTCGGATGGCGTCATCGTTGGCACGGTCGCACAGGTTGAAGGCGATAAGCAGAGCGACATTTTCGACGGCCTCGCTGTCGAGTCCAAGCACCCCACACAGATTCGCTACGTGCCGGGCGAACAGGTCGGTGTGATCCATCCGGGCGAGGTGACCTTGAAGATCGCATCCGCGGACGTGACTGAGCTCGCACCCTTTCAAGCACCGCCTCCCGAAACAAAATGGCTTCCGGGGAAGACGCCTCTTGCGACTCGGATGTCGAACTGGCTACGGGGGAAACGCTAGAGACAAGAATGATCCCTGAGCGCGAGGGGGCCAGCTCGAGGCGCGTAGGCGGTTGCCACCGGGCGGGAGTGGCCATCGCCTGGCCCTCGGGATTCGTCTTGACTGACCCTCGACTCTTTGAGAGGGTCGTCACAAGCTGGCAGCACAGGGTCTGTGCATGTCCGACCTGAGTTCGACCAGGTAACTGAGGGGAAGGAAAGAGAGGATCCCATGTTCCGTGTAGCCGTCCGACACGGCACGGTCACCGCCCTCGTAGTAGGCGCACTGCTGGCCGTCTCAGCGGTTCTCGGTGGGACCGCCTCGGGGGGTGTGCAGGCGCAGAAGAGCGCGTTGGCGCCGCTCAGTCCCAACGCCAGCCGGCTCACAATCGGCTTGCAGGTGACGCCGCGTACCGCGACCCGCGGGAAGACCGTCACCTACCTGCTGCGACTCTCCAACGTCGGCGATGCCGCGGCCAGACTCGTGCGGGTCTGTGACCAGGTTCCGGCGAGGTTGATCCTCGTGAGCGCGCCTCCCGGGTTCGTACGCGGGGGCGCCGGATTGGTCTGCCGGAGATTCGCCAGCCTTCCGGCCGGCGGAACGGTGATCTTCAGGTTCCGAATGCAAGTCCCAGCGTCGGCCAGGGGAGGCGTGATCGTCAACACCGCCTATGCGAGGGCGAGCGGCATGGTCAGCTTCATCTACGCCCAGGCGCCGCTCACGGTCGGCGTGCTGAGTCCGTGCGGCTCGCGATGCTGAGCATCACGCGCCTCATCTGCTGAGAGCCGGGGCCGGTAAGCAGGCGCCACCGCGCGCGATTGATCCCGATCAGTTGCGTGCCGCCGATCCGACGCGCGGCATAGCAGTGCCGCGGTGACCCGTGCTGCGGGTCCAGAGATCGAGGAGTACGGCGACCGTCCGGATGGCGACGATCGCAATGAAGGTTTGGGGAGCGTTGCGCCAGGTGTCGACGGCGAAGAAGCCGAGGACGATCGCAGTCACTCCGATCGCGAGTACGACGATCGCAGTACTGCTGCCCGTGTCTGCGCGGCGGCGCTAGCCGGCGAGGCCGACGAGCACGAAG
>DASTIX010000179.1:0-6002 GCA_035717165.1 Candidatus Dormiibacterota bacterium | reverse complement strand
CCCGCAACACCGGTGGTCGTGTCCGGCATGAGCGAGGTGGCGCAGGCCGGAGACATCTTCCAGGTCGTCGCCTCCGAGCGGGCCGCACGCCAGATCGCGCTCACCAAGCTGATCGAGAAGCGCACGCTCGAAGCGGCGCGTGATGTCGCGCCTCGGATCACCCTCGAGGATCTCGCCCGCCGCGCGAAGGAAGGCGAAGTCAAAGAGCTCAGCCTCGTCGTCAAGGCGGACGCACAGGGCACGCTAGAGGCGGTGCTCGCGGCGCTGCAGAAGATCGAAGATCCCGTCGTCGCGATCAAGGTCGTCGGCCAGGGTGTCGGCGCGGTCAGCGACGCAGATCTCCTGCTTGCCAGCGTGTCGAGCGCCATCATCGTGTGCTTCAACCTCAAGCCGACGCCGGCGCAGGCCGCCGCGGCCGAACGAGCCAAGGTCGAGGTCCGCTACTACGACGTCATCTACAAGCTCACCGAGGACGTCGAGCGCGCCGCCAAAGGCCTGCGCGAGCCTACGTATCGTCAGATTCGCGAGGGTCGAGTCGAGGTCATCACCCCGATCAAGATCCCGCGCACCGGCATCATCGCCGGAAGTCGCGTCGTGGACGGCAAGGTCAGCCGTGGAGGCTGGGTGAAGCTTTTCCGTGGTCGAGAGATGGTCCACGAAGGCCGGATCAACTCGCTCAAGCACTTCAAGGAAGACGTGCGCGAGATGCCTGCCGGCCAGGAGTGCGGCATCGGCCTCGAGGGCTGGGAGGACTTCCAGCCCGGCGACACGATGGAAACGTATCGTCTCGAGCGGGAAGAAATTTAGGCGAGCTTGAACTCGCCAAAGGCGGTGGTCAGCATGACCAGCTACCGCGCGGATCAAGTTGGGGAGCAGGTGCGCGAGGAGATCATGTCGATCATTCGGCGTGACCTGAAGGACCCGCGCATCGGATTCGTGAGCATCACCGCGGTGCGTATGTCGCCCGACCTGCGGCAGGCGCGCGTGCGTGTGAGCGTTCTCGGGAAGCCCGAGGAGCAGAAGGCGTCGATTCAGGGCCTGGTCTCGGCCAAAGGCTTGATCCGTCATGAGCTCGGCCGCCGGCTGCAGAACCTCAAGTTCTCGCCGGAGCTGCGCTTCGAGCTCGACTCCTCGATCGAGTACAGCGTGCACATATCAGAGCTCCTCAAAGAAGTGCTGCCAGAGGAGCCACGCCAATAGCCACCGCCAGACGCGACAAACCCCACCTGTACGACGAGATCAAGGAACTGATCGACGCCAACCAGGAAGTGCTGATCTTCGGGCACAAGGACGCCGACGGCGACACCCTCGGCTGCAGCCTCGCTTTTGCCGAGGCGCTTCGCACCGAAGGCAAGGAGGTGTGGGTCCTCGTGCCTCCGCCGCTGCCGCCGATGTACGCGTTCCTGCCCGGCTTCGAGGACATTCAGTCCGAACCGCCGCACGGCATCGACCCACAGCTGGTGTTCTTTTTCGATTCGGGCAATCTCGAGCGATCAGGCAGTGCGGTGCGCCGCATCGCCGAGCACGCGACGCTGATCAACGTCGATCACCACCCGTCGAACACTCGATTCGGGGACATCAACGTCATCGATCCCGACGCGTCGGCGGTCGGGCAGATCGTGATGGAGATGCTCGACCACTTCGGCTATCCGATCACGCCGACGATTGCCGCGAACCTCTACGTCGCGCTGCTCACAGACACCGGCGGTTTCCGGCACGAGAACACGACACCCCGCGCACTCGACAACGCGGCGCGCCTTGCTCGTCTGGGAGCTGATCCCGGTCACATCGCGACGCAGGTGTACAAGATGCGGCCCGAAACGACGCTGAAGCTCAGCGGCCTGGCGCTGGCGACGATGCGCGTGGAGATGGAGGGACGCCTCGCGTGGGCGAAGGTCACGCGCCGGATGCTCAAGGAGGCGAACGCGGTGATGGCCGAGTCGGAGGGCATCATCGACACCCTCAACAGCATCGCCGGCCTCGAGCTCGCCATCCTCTTCAAGGAAGTCACGAGCGACCTGACCAAGATCAGCGTCCGCAGCCGCGGCGCCGTCGACGCGGCCGCTCTTTGCGCGACGTTTGGTGGCGGCGGCCACATTCGCGCCGCGGGCGCAGAGATCGAAAAGCCGATGGACGAGGCGACCAGGATGGTGCTCGAGGCCGCCAAGGAGGCGATCCTTGCCGCCTCGCCCGAGCGCTGACGGGCGCTTTCCCACCGGCGTCCTCAACGTCGACAAGCCCGCGGGCGCGACGTCGTTCTCCGTCGTCAATCAACTCAGGCGCCTGACAGGCGCGCACAAGGTCGGCCACGCCGGCACGCTGGACCCGCTCGCCACTGGAGTGCTGCCGATCCTGTTCGAGTCGGCCACGCGGCTCGCGGAGTTTGCGCTCCTGCTCGAGAAGACATACGTCGCCGACATGCATTTCGGATTCGTCACGCCAACCGACGATGCCGAATCCGAACCTGAACCCGTGTCTGACCCGACGCGCCTCACAAGCGCGGACGTCGACGAAGCGCTGCGCGGGTTTGTCGGCCGCATCCTGCAGCAGCCACCGGCTTACTCGGCGGTCAAGGTAGAGGGAACGAGGTCTTATCGGCTGGCGCGAGGAGGAGGGACGGCGCGGCCGCCTGCTCGAGAAGTCGAGGTTTATGCGGCGACGCTGCTTGATTTTGAGTCAAGTGCAACACCGGTCGCCCGAATCGAGGTGCGGTGCAGCAGCGGGACATATCTGCGGTCCATCGCCCGCGACCTCGGCGAAAAGCTGGGCGTCGGCGCGTACCTGGGCCGCCTCGTCCGCACCGCATATGGACCGCTGACGCTCGATCGCGCGACCCCGCTCGACGATTTGACGAACCCCGAATCGGTCACGGATCGCCTGCTCCCGGCGGAGGTCATACTGCCGGTCATGGAGCGCGTGCGTTTGACCATCGAGCAGGAGGCGCTCGTCCGCCAGGGCCGTTCGGTGCGCGTCCTTCCCGAACCCGCACCCGGTCCGGTGTGTGCGCACGACGCGCAGGGAAGGCTCGTCGCGCTCGGACACACCGACCCGCTGCGCCGCACCTTCGTGCCGGAGAAGGTCCTGAGCTGAGGACGCACCTCGGTCTCCCACAAGAGCACATCGGGCCGGTCGCGCTCACCATAGGGAGCTACGACGGCGTCCACCTCGGACATCTCGACGTCATCGGGCATGCCGTGCGCGCGGCGAAGGAAGCCGGCGGCCAATCGGCTCTGATCACATTCGAACCGCATCCGCGCTGCGTCCTCGATCCCGCCAACTGCCCATCGTCGATCACGACCCTCCGCGAGAAGCTCGAGCTGATCGAATGGGCGGGCATCGACCACGCGATCGTGCTGCGTTTCGATCGCGAGCTCGCTGGTCTGTCGCCGCAGAACTTCATCGACCGGCTCTCGGCGTCGATGACGATCAGGCGCTGGGTGATCGGATTCGATTTCGCGTTCGGCCGCGGGCGCACGGGAAACGTCGAATGGCTGCGAGCACACGGTCAGGACGTCGATGTCGTGCCGCCTTTCAAGATCGACGGACGCGATCTCCACAGCTCTGAGGTCCGCCGCCTCGTGACCCAGGGCGAGGTGCACGAGGCCAATCGCATGCTGGGCCGCGAGTTCGCGATTTCGGGCCCGGTCGAGGCCGGCGCGCAGGTCGGTCGCACGCTTGGGTTTCCGACGGCCAACATCAGCCCCGAGCCGAACAAGCTCGTTCCCGCTCTCGGCGCCTACGCGGGTCGGGTTCGTGCACCCGAAGGCGATTTCGTCGCCGCGCTGTCGGTCGGCTACCGCCCGACCTTTGGCGGAACGGAGCTGAAGGTGGAGGCATTTCTTCTCGACTTCGAGGGTGACCTGTATCAGCAGCGCCT
Source organism: Candidatus Dormiibacterota bacterium (assembly GCA_035717165.1). Lineage (GTDB taxonomy): Bacteria > Chloroflexota > Dormibacteria > Dormibacterales > Dormibacteraceae > 40CM-4-65-16. The sequence goes on along the minus strand of DASTIX010000179.1, from coordinate 2,125 downwards.
CGAGCTGCGCTTCGATCGGTACCTGCACCCCGACATCAAGTTCGCGACTCCCGACGACCTCGTCCGTCAGCTGAAGCAGGACGTGGCCGAGACCCGCCGCATCGTGTCTTGAGACCAGACGTCGAGAAGATCGTCGGCCCTTCGGCCGTCGACGAGCGACCCGTGCGCGACATGTGGCCGCTTCGCCTGATGGAAGAGCGCGCCGGCGAGAGGCCGTCCGCTGTCCTCGTCGCGCGCCCCGGCAACCGCGAGCAGGTCACGGCGCTGCTGCGGTGGGCCTCGGCGAATCACGTGGCGGTCACGCCGATGGGCGGCGGCAGCGGCGTATGCGGCGCAGTCGGCCCGACGAAGGGCGAGCTGGTCCTCGACATGGGCGCGTTCGACCGAGTCTTCGAGATCGACGAGACGAACCTGACGTGCAGGTGTGAAGCCGGCGTCAACGGGTACGCCCTGGAGCAGCAGCTGAACGCGAAGGGCTTGACCCTCGGTCACTACCCCAGCTCGCTTCCGGGTACGACCGTCGGCGGTCTGATCGCGACCCGCTCGTCAGGACAGGAGTCGAGCCGCTACGGAAGCATCGAGGACATGCTCCTCTCACTCGCGGTCGTTCTGCCCGACGGCACGTTCGCTGCGCCGAGGCCAGGCCCGCGGTCGGCAGTCGGGCCGGCGCTGCACGAGCTCTTCCTTGGAGCCGAAGGTGCGCTGGGGGTGGTGCTCGGAGCGGTGCTGCGCGTGCATCGGCTGCCCGAAGCGACCATAGGACAAGGCTTTGCCTTCACGGATTTGCGATCAGGCCTCGAATGCATGCGTGCCGTGATGCAGGCCGAGATCCGCCCGCTGGTGATGCGGCTTTACGACGCGGACGATGCGGCGTTCAACGGCTTCGACCTCGACAGCGGCGAATGCGCGCTCGTCGTCGCGACCGCCGGGTTGAAATCGATCGCCGAGGCTGAGGCAGGCGCCGTGGAGACGTTCGCCAAAAACGGCCGCCCGCTTGGCGAGGAACCCTGGAATCGCTGGCAGCGCCACCGCTTCGATCTCTCGGCCGAGCGCCTGCAAACATTCCTCACTCCGCCGGGCTCGTACCTCGACACGATCGAGCTCGCGGCACCTTGGACCGTCCTGCCGGAGCTGCACGCAAGGGTCAAGACCGCAATAGCGATCGGCGGACTGGCGTTATGCCACTTCAGTCATGCCTATGAGCAGGGCTGCTGCGCGTACTTCACGTTCGGCGGCTCGGCGGAAGGGGAACCGGAGGCTCGGGCGGCCTACCTACGCGCCTGGGAAGGCGCGATGAGCGCCGCGACCGAGCTTGGTGCGACGATCAGCCACCATCACGGCACCGGCCAGGTGAGATCGAGATGGGTGGCCGGCGAGTTGGGAGGATGGATGCGCGTGTGGACCGCCGTGCGAGATGGGCTCGACCCTGACCGCGTGATGAACCCGCGCGCAGTTGGAGGCCGGCCATAGCCGCCCCGATCCTGTTCATCGTCAACCCCGCATCAGGCGCGGGCCGGGCCGGACGCGAGTGGGCGGCGATAGAGTCGTGGCTGCCCTCGAGCGGCCTGCCGTACGAAAGCGTCTTGACGACCCGGCCCGTCGAGGCGACCGAGATCGCGCAGCGCGAAGTGCTGCAGTCGCGGCCTTTGATCGTCTCGGTCGGCGGCGACGGCACGCTCAACGAGGTGGTCAACGGCTTCTTCCGAAACGGCGCTCCGATTCCGACTTCGAGCAAGCTCGCGATGGTCCCGTTGGGGACGGGCGGCGACTTCCGCAGAACGCTGCGGATCCCGGTGGATCCTCGTAAGGCGGTTGAAGTGTTGAAGACGGGCCTGGTTCGCCGCGTCGACGCCGGCTGCGTCACGTACACGACCTCGGACGGCGCGACGGCGGTGCGCCATTTCATCAACATCGCCGACGCCGGCCTGGGCGGCGACGTCGTCAACTCGATGGGCAATGGCACCAAGCGTTTCGGCAGTGCCTCCTACATGCTGGGTGGGCTCCGATCGCTGCTGACCTACAAGAACAAGCCGATGACCGCGGTCATCGACAACGCGACCTATGAGATACCAAAAGCCCAGCAGGTGGTGATCGCCAACTGCCAGTTCTTCGGCGGCGGCATGCA
>DASTIX010000178.1:0-3619 GCA_035717165.1 Candidatus Dormiibacterota bacterium | reverse complement strand
GATCGACGTGCTGCTCGCCGAAGAGATCACCGTTCGCGAAAGCCGCCGTATCAAAGCGGCGCTGCAGATGGCCCGCCTCGGCGTCATCAAGACCTTGTCCGGCTTCGATTTCTCATTCCAGCCCTCGCTTGACCGCAACCGGGTCCTTGCCCTCGCGCAGCTCGACTTCATCGGCCGCCACGAGGTCGTCCACTTCATCGGCCAATCCGGTCCGGTTTCATGATGCCCACCTCGCTACGTCATTGAAGATTGAGAGATTTTTGATCGGGATATTCTGTTACCGGGCGGCCGGCCCCTGATAGCGCAAGCTCCGCAAGTTGCGCCTTCCGAATGGCCCAAGGCGCACCCTTGCAGGCCTGATGTGCTTGTATAGTTCCGCTACCGATCAGCCGCAGGATGGTCATCTTGCTGACCTTGAGTCGGTCCGCGGTTTCCTCCAGGGTCAGCTCACCGCGCTCAGCCATCTCGCCGGGGCGATGTACTGGAATGTGGTGCGCACTGCGGAAACTGCGCACGCGAGCCTCGGTCCAGGTATTACCTTTTGTGGTCCGGAGGCTGCAGCGATTGAGTGTCGCTGCGATTGCCGGGTCGGGCTGCTGGCGAGCGAGCGCCTTGATAAGCTCCTCGACCGAAGAGTCGGTGCTCCAGCGATGTCGGCCCGGTCGGTTTTTCGGCACCGAAAGCTGCGTGTGATCGCCGCCCCGCCAGTGAATGACCAGATCGATGCGATCGCCCTGGAGTTTGGTCACGATCTCTACAATGGCGGTACGCAGGAGGCGCTTACGGGTCTCCGCCGTGGCGCCAGGGTGATGCCATGCCGATGCCAGATCAGCACCAAGCGCTATGAGGCGCGCCTGCTCCTCCCCGGTGACCGCCCCTGGTGCGCTGGTGCGGGCCGTTTCGAGCCGTTCCTCCACACGCTGCACTTCGGCGAGCCGCTCGTTCCAGCGACGCTCGAGCTCGGCAGCGACAAGGCGGTATGCCGGATCGACGGCATCATACTGGCGTCGGGCAAGGTCGGCCTCGTAACGTGCCTGGGCGAGCGCCAGCTCGAGCTGGCGGAGAACCTCATCAGCCTCGTGCCCGCGCGTCTCGATGGCCCGCAGCGACGCCTCGATCCCGAGTGGGGCGAGTTGACGCAAGGTCTCGGCAGCCACCGCCGCATCGACCCGCAATCCGCCGAACGAGATGCAGCGCTCGGTTCCGTGATTGAGGTGGGCGCCGCGGCAGTTGTAACGAACGCAGAAGCCTTCGGTGCCGCTGTAGGACACGTGCAGGCGGCGGCCGCAGTGGCCGCAGCGTAGCAGCCCAGCGAGCAACGAATCGCCGCGGCGCACAGAACCGCGCGCCATCAATCCTTTAGTGTTGGCGTTATCGGCGATCAGTCGCTGATTCCTCTCGAACTCCGCCCAGGAGAGGTATCCCTCGTGACGGTCAAGGAGCAACACCTCCCATTCCTCACGTGGGCGGCGAAAGCCCCGCACCACGCGTTTGCGCCCCTCGGCTACGGTCACGCGGCTTCCAGTGCGACCGAAGGCGTAGGCTCCGGCGTAGACCGGATTAGTCAGGATCCTGAGAATCGTGTTGTAGACTGGTAGCTTCCATGCGATCCGTTGTCCTTCCGGTGTGATGTCCGCCGCGGGAAGCCGGATCCGTTCCTGCCGAAGCCAGAGATGTACCTGCCGCACGCTCTGGAATTCGGCGAACTTGCGGAACACGAGCGAGATCGCGTCGCGCACTCGCTGATTTGGTTCCATGGCGATGCGATTGTGCAATACCTTGACGTAGCCGATCGCCACGCTCAGGAACAGCTCGCCTCGGCGTGCTTTCTGCCGCAGCGCCTCGAACGATCGCTGGCGCAGAATCGAGAGCTCCATTTCGCTCATCGTGCCCTTCATGCCCAGCAACAACCGATCGTTCGGCAAGCGTGCGTCGTACACGCCGTCCTCGTCGGCCAGCAGGCATCCGACCAGCCCGCAGAATTCCAGCAGCGTGTGCCAGTCCCGGCCGTTGCGGGCGAGTCGGGAAGCCTCTACGGCGAGCACGATACCAACCCGGCCCTCGCAAATCGCCCCCAGCAACCGCTCGAATCCCGGCCGTGCGATGCCGCCGCCGGACCGGCCGAGATCGTCGTCGACCACTATGACGTCGGACCAGCCGAGCTTACGGGCACGATCAGCCAGCCCGTATTGCCGATGACGACTTTCATGATTGTGCTGCAGCTGGTCTTGGGTGGACTGGCGGACATAAACGAAGGCTTGGCGGGAAAGATGCTCAGGCGTGATTTTGCTCATCGCCGACCTCCCTCGCCACCACCTTCTCGGTCGTTGCCTCCAGCAACAATATTTCGACCATTGCCAGCATCTCTCGCTTGACCTCCGGCGGCCAGCTGTTCGTTGTCTCTGGCAATGCGAATAGGTCGCGCTGCGCAGCTGGTGCGTGCCGTGTCATGTCCTCTCCCGTCATTGCAGCCGGAGAGGAAGGCTAAGGCAGCATCGGCAGCGATACGCAGCTCTTGCAAAACCTCCAAAGGGAATCGCGCCCCGTCGCGAATCGCCGCCTCCGCCGCAGTTGGCGCGCACATCCACTCCGGCACGTGGGCCAACGTTCCATCCGGCTGCCGGACCACAAGCATCGTCAGGCCGCGGAAACTGTGCCGACGGAAAACGCTGACTTGCTCGCCACAGCGCGGATGAAAGGGATAGCGGATCGTTACCGCTCGGCCCTGATAATGGGCAGTATGTCGCTGCATCGTCGGGTACGGGGAAGAGTCACTTGGCTGCGGCGCTTGGCGTCGAGCCCGTCCGTGCCGGTCACAGCGTCTACTTCTCGCCGCTCGCCGACATCATCGACTCCCTGGCCAAGGCGGACCGGGAAGGCCGGCTACGCGAGCGCATCCGATTCCTCTGTCGCGCCTCGCTGCTGATCATCGATGAGATCGGCTATCTCACCGTCGGCGCTCCCGCCGGCAACTTGTTTTTCCAATTGGTCAACGCCCGATACGAGAAGGGCGCGATGATACTGACCTCAAATCGTGGCTTTGCCGAATGGGGTGACGTTTTTGGGGATCCCGTGGTCGCGACCGCGCTGCTCGACAGACTTCTTCACCACGCCGTCGTCGTGCATATCGAAGGCGCCAGCTACCGTCTGCGCCAACACGCCGACCTCGTCCCAGAAGCCATGCGTCCCAAAGCCGTCTCCAATCCGGTCGCTCATCCGCCGCGTCGGCGCGGACGGCCCCCGAAAAACCGTGCGGATACACCTTCGTAGCAGCCCTTGGTTCGATCCGCCGGAGGCGGCGTCGAATTGTCGGGCGCCCTTCGTCCCGACAATTTTGCAACGGTCACGGCGCGCAGGAGCGGTCAAGGGATGAAACCGCCCACGGCGAGCGCCTCAGCGCGCGTCCCTTGACCGCTCCGAGCACCGGGGCAGTCCCTTCAACCCGATTCAGAGCGATCAAGCAATGAAGTGGGGAATTTTACTCCGGCACATCTGGGGAGTTTTCGACCGGCATTGACAACTACGCTGCCTTCGCACCTCTCGTCGGTGTTCGGCAGCGTGGCCGCGAACCTCCGCCTCGATCGCGTAGAGATCGCGGATGCGCGCCAGCACATGCCCG
>DASTIX010000177.1:0-25160 GCA_035717165.1 Candidatus Dormiibacterota bacterium | reverse complement strand
GATTCACGGCCGCGGGACTGACGTTCGGGCCGGCCGACCGCGGCACGGAGGGCGCCGTCATCGGATACCCGGGCGGGCAAGCGGAGAAGATCGTGCCCGCGGTCGTCGACGGCAGCGTCTCCGCCGAGGGCCGCGACATCTACAACGAGAACCTCGTCACCCGTCAGATCTTCGTCCTGCAGGCGGTCGTCCGCCCCGGGAACTCAGGGGGACCGCTGCTCGACTTGCAAGGACGGGTGCTGGGCATGGTGTTCGCCACGTCGGCAAGCGATCCCGAGCAGGCCTACGCGCTCACCGACGACGAGATCATGTCGGACATTCACGACGCCGAAGCGAACCCCGCTCCGAAGGACACGTCGCGCTACGACTGCGCGGCCTGATCACCCTCCGGCTTGCCTTCTTCGATGAGCATCACGGGGATCCCGTCGACGATCGGATAGAGCACGCGACACGACGGGCACCGTAGCTTGTCGTCGCCTTTGAGCTCGACCTTGGTGTGGCATTTCGGGCACGCCAAGATCTCCAGAAGTTCGTGAGAGATCACGGGCGCATGGTAGTACGGTTGCGCCTGTGATTTTGAGGCGGCTCTACCTGTACCTCGTAAGCGCCTCCGCGCTCGTTCTTCTCGCGGTCGGCTTGACGCTGCTGGGATCCACGGTCCTGCTCTTCGTCTTCAACGATCCGACGGCGGACTCCAGCCGGAGCCAGCTCGCGATCTTCACCGCGATGACCATCGTCGCGGCACCGGTTTGGGGCGTGCACTTCTGGTTCGCGCGCCGCTTCGCTTTGCGCGACCCATACGAGCGCTCGTCCGCGCTGCGGCGCCTCTACCTCTATTGGGCCTGTCTTACGTTCTCGATCGCCGCGATGATCGCGCTCGGCCAGGCGATCGGGCAGTTCCTCTTGCCCGTGCTCGACGCCCAGACGTTCAACAGCCTGGGCGCGGCGCAGGCCACATGGGCGGCGATCGTCTTCGTCGCGATCTTCGGCTTCCATTTCTGGACTGCGTCGGTCGACCGGAAAGCCGCGGGTGAGGAAGGCGCTTCCGCCACATTGCGCCGCTGGTACATGTACCCGGCGCTGCTGGCCGGCCTGCTGACGATGCTGGTGACGGGCGCCACGGTCTTCCAGATCGCGTGGACCAACCTCGCGCTCGGCTCGACGCAGAAGTACGCGTATCTCTCGTGGCCTGCCGGCCTGACCATCTCGGCGGCGCTGCTTTGGGGATTTCACGCGAGAGCCATCGCGACCAACCACATCGCCGACGACCGCCATTCAACGCTTCGCGCGCTCGAAGGCTTCCTCACCGTCGCGATCAGCATGGCCGCTGCCCTCGTCGGCGCAAGCCAGATCCTTTACTACGCGCTCGCGCGTGTGCTCGGTGTGAGCAATCCCGGCGGTGCGAGTGACAACGTGCTCGCCGCAGCCGCCGCTCCGGGCTCACAACTGCTCGTCTTCGGCGTCGCGTGGTTTCTCATCCAGCGCCGGCTGACGCGCGACGCGGCGTCGCAGGAGGCCGACCGCCAGGCCGGCGTGCGCCGCCTGTACACGAACCTTGCATCACTCGTGTCGCTGGCCGTTTGGAGCGTCGGCGCGGCGGCGCTTCTCTGGACGCTGGCCGAGCAGCTCGAGGCGCCGATCATCGGCGTGCAGGCCGGCGACTGGAAGAACCCTGTAAGCCTCTGGGTCACGCTGCTGATCGTCGGAGCCGTGGTGTGGGTCGCGCACTGGCGGCCCGCGCCCTGGGCCGCTGATCGGCAATCGTTGAGCCGCAAGCTGTACGTCTGGGCGGCACTGCTCGGCAGCATCCTGGCGGTGCTCGCCGGCGGCGTGGGGATGATCAATGCCGTGCTCCAACAGCTGTTCAGCGCCCATCCGACGCTGGCCTCGACGAGCAATCTCGACTTCGGCCACTACCTGGCCGTGATCATGGTCGCCGCAGGCGTCGGCATCTATCACTGGCGCGTGCTGCGGGCCGATGCGGCCGCGCGTCCCGCGAGGCACGCGGACGTGGTCACGACCAAACCGGTAGCTGTCGCCGCGCCCAATGCGCCGCAGGCGCCCGCCTCCGTCGAAACGCTGAACCCTCATTCCCGCCGCTACTCGCTCGTGGTGACGGACGCAACCGACGATGACGTTCACCAGGCGCTTGCCTCACTTCCGCCGCAGGCCAGCTACAAGCTCACGCCCACCGAACAGGCCGTTGACGGCCACTGACCCCCAGTCGTATCTGGACCTCGTCGACTGGCGACGTCGCGTCGGCGACCTGTATCGCATCACCGGACCCGACGCCCTGGAGCGGTTTCGAGCCGGCCGCGACGAGCTCTTTCGCACCCATCCGCAGTCGCCGATCGAACCCGACGAACGCGTGATGTTCGCTGGGCTGCATTACTTCGACTCAGATCCGAGCTACCGTGTGCGAGCGGCGCTCGCAGCCGGCGACGGTAGCGAGCTCGTGATCGATACCGGCGGAGAGGACGGCGCAGTTCGCTACCGCCGCGTGGCCACGCTCAACTTCTCACTCCAGGGTCAGCCGTGCGAACTGACGGTGTTCAGCCTCGTGCAGTACGCGGGCGGTCTGTTCGTCCCGTTCCGCGATGCCACGTCAGGCCACGAGACGTACGGCGGAGGTCGCTATCTCTTCGACACCGCCAAGGGCACCGATGGCCTCGTCCTCGACATCACGACCGGATCATCCGACGTGACTATCGATCTCAACTTTGCGTACAACGCGTCATGCGCGTACAGCCCGCGCTGGGCTTGCCCGCTCGCGCCGCCGGAGAACCATCTGAAGGTCGCGGTGCGAGCGGGCGAAAAGATCTACAAGAGCTACTAGGCCGCCACCCCGCTCCCGCGCACGAGCTGGATGAGCTCGCCCGCAAGCCCGATCGACTCGATCGTCGGGAACATCGGATTGTTCAAGGTGAAGCCGCCGAAACCGGCGTCGATGTAGGGCCGCAATATCTCGGCCCCCTGGTCGGGCGTCGCCACGCGGATCATCGGGCGCCGCTCCGCGGGAATCCTCTCCAGGATCGCCTTCCCAGCCTGCTCGTTCTCGGTAAGGATCAATCCGATCCCAAGCGTCAGCAGCACATCCGATGGATCGCGCCCAACGGCCTGGCAGTGTTCCTCGAAGACACCCTTCTTGCGCTTCAGGTCGTCGATCGGCCCGCCGAACCAGTGGCCGATGTCGCCATGCTGCGCGAGGATGCGGAGCGTCCGCCGCTCGCCGCCTCCTCCGATCAGGATCTTCGGTCCGCCCTTCTGGATCGGCCGCGGCACGTTGAGCGCCCGGTCGATGCGGTAGAACCTGCCCTCGAAGGACGGACGCTCCTCGGTGAACATCAGCTTGGCGATGGTCACGGCCTCGTCGAGACGGTCCATGCGCCGCGCGATGGGCGGAAACTCGATGCCGTAACCGTTGTGCTCGTCCTCGTTCCAAGCCGCTCCGATGCCCAGAACCGCGCGACCTTTCGAGATCACGTCGAGCGTGGTGACCTGCTTAGCGAGCAGCGCAGGATTGCGATATGTCACTCCGGTGACCAAGGTGCCGAGCTTCACGCGCGACGTTTGGGTGGCGAGCGCCGAAAGCGTGGTGTACGCCTCGAGCATCGCGTTGGTCTCCGGACCCACGCCGCGGATTTGATAGAAGTGGTCCATCACAGTGACCATGTCGAAGCCGGCCTTCTCGGCCGCTTTCGCCTGCGCGACGACGTGGTCGAAGAGTGTGTCGTCCGAAACCCCCGGATACGTGTAGTTCGGCATGTGAAAGCCGAAGAAAAGAGCCATGTCTAGGAGAATACGGACGTCGGGATTAGCATTCCTTCTGCATGAGCTGGAAAGCAGCGGCGGGCGTAGGCGCGATGTTCGTGTTGCTTTGCTTCGGCACGGTGCTGGTCTTCCAGGCCTTCGACCGCGATTCGCACTCGGCGAGCGACACGCTCCGGCCCTTCATCATCACGATGGCGCCGGTGTGGGCTGTAGCCGTCGCGGCCGCGCGCGTGACACTGCGGCGATATAGATAGAATTTGTGGCCACCGACCGTGGCCATAGACGAAGCCCGTAACGCCAAGCCCAGCGGAATTCAGCTCGTCCAGGTCGAGGGCTTTCTCGAGGTCGCCCGCCGCGGAAGCGTCAGCCGCGCCGCGGAGGCGCTCTTCATCACCCAGCCGACGCTGACCGCGCGCCTCCAGGGCCTCGAGCGCGAACTGGGCACGCCACTCTTCCTACGCACCCCGCACGGCATGCGGCTCACCGACGCCGGCCGCGCGTGGATCCCCTTCGCCGAACGGGCGCTGCGCGCTCTGGTCGACGGTCGGGACGCGCTCGAGCAGGTCATGACCGCCGCGGCCGGACATCTCATGATCGCGGCCGCACCTGCGGTGAGCACCTATGTGCTGCCCGACCTCCTCGAACGATTCCTGGCCGCGCATCCGCGCGTCGAGGTTTCGGTCCGTACCGGTCATTCGGAGGACGTGGTCGAGCTCGTGCTCCACGACGAGGTCCAGGTCGGGCTCGGCCGCGCGATCCACCACCCCGACCTCGAGCTACGGCCGTTCCATACCGAAGACCTCGTGCTCGTGTGCGCGCCCGACCATCCGTTCACCAAGCGGTCGAGCGTCGCGATGGCGGAGGTCGCCGGCCAGAAGCCGATCATGTTCGATCGCACCTCGAGCTATTACGGCATCACGCAGGCGGCCTTCCTTTCGGCGGGCGTCAGCCTGCGCGGATCCATGGAGCTCGACTCGATCGAGGCGGTCAAGAAGATGGTCGAGAGGGGACTCGGCATCGCGCTGCTCCCAGGCACGGCGGTGGCTCGCGAGGTGCACGCGAAGAACCTGTGCGTCATCAAGATGAAAGACGCGCCGCCGATGCAGAACACCATCGTCGCCCTGCGCCGGCGGGACGCCGGCGAGCCGACCGGCATCGTGGCCGCGTTCCTGGACCTGCTCGAGGGAGATAGAACGCCCGAATCGGCGTGAGTCACCATCGATCTTTTCGATGGGTTCTATCACATCAATCAATTTGACTTATAGAAGGCCGGTTGGTAATTTCGCCTCATGGAAAGGGAGAACCGAACCACAGAGGCGGACCGCGAGCCCTCGCAGCACGAATGCGAGTGCCCCGAGCCCTGCAACTGTGATCACGAGAACGAATAAGCAAGAGGGGTCCCCGCGAACTCACGCCGAAGGCTCTGAGTTCGTGGGGAATTTCTGAAGGAGGGTTCCATGGACCTCGTTTCCACGCCGTTGCTGCCGCACGGCTATAAGGTTCCGGCTTCGCGCAACGAATCGCCGAGCAAGCGACTGCGCCGCCTGCTGGCGGAGAAGCCGTACGTCTTCGCGCCCGGCACCTACGACCCGATGGGTGCCGAGCTGGTGATGTACCACGGCTTCGACGCCGTCTATTTCAGCGGTTACTCGTTTGCGATCGGACACCTCGGGACGACCGACATGGACCTCTATTCGTCGGTCGAGATCGCGGACGGCGCTCGACGCACGGTGAGCGCTCTGCGCAAGTTCCAGCTGACGATGGCGATGGGCGACCCCGAGAAGAACGTCAAGCCGATCCACCTCGAGATCCCTCCCGTGGTCGTCGACATGGACGCCGGGTACGGAAACCTGTTCAACGTCCAGCGCACCATCGAGCTGTACGTCAACGCCGGCGTGGCGGCGGCGCACCTCGAAGACCAGGTGATGCCCAAGCGCTGCGGGCACATCGCGGGCAAAGCGCTCATCTCCGCCGACGAGTTCGTCGGCAAGCTGAAGATGATGCGCGCCGCAGCCGATGACCTAGGTCACAAGGATTTCATCATCATCGCGCGCACCGACGGCGTTTCGGCGAGTGAAGCGCCAGAGTCCAAACGCGGCCTCGAGCTCGCCATCGAGCGGGGCCTGCGTTACATGGACTGCGGCGTGCCCGATCTTCTCTGGTGCGAGTTCCCGACCGCCGACCGCGGCACGACGGAGAAGTTCTGCACCGAGATCCGCAAGCGTTTTCCGGAGGCTCGCTTCGCGTTCAACTACTCGTCATCGTTCAAGTGGTTCAACGAGAAGAACCCGATCACGTGGGACGAGCTCGGAATGCTCGGCGTCGGCTTCATCTTCATCACGCTCGCACTCCAGCACGCCGCCGGCTACGGCATGTCGGTGCTGCTCGAAGACCTCAAGCAGTACAAGGAAGAGGGATACATGGAGCTCCAGCGCAAGGAATGGGCGGACCACGCCGAGATTCCGACGCGGTCGCACCACCTCTTCACCGGTGTTCCATACCACCACCACGTCGGGCAGGAGTTCGGCACCAGCCGGTTCGGCAATTCCGTCGACGAGCATCTGGAGATCTCGAAAGTCGTTTAATTCGCCCTGAGAGGGCGAGGGTTGCTGCTGTTTCCGTTCCGGTACCTCTGGTGGCTTGTCTCGAGCCTTCGCCGCTCGATCGGCAAGCCACCGGACTATGTGCTCTTCGTCCTCGACGAGCCGCTGCCGCCACTCCCCGACCCGCCTCGCCCGTTCTGGCAGAGATTCCTCGGCCGTCCGCGCTTGAGCGTGAAGGAGCTCGCCGAAAGGTTCGAGGCAATCGGCCGGGATGCGCGGATCAAGGGCGTGGTGCTTCACCTTCGCCCGATCGAGATGCCCATGGCAAGCCTCCAGGATCTGCGCGAGCTCATCGCGGATCTGCGCAAGGCAGGCAAGCGAGTCATCGCGTGGGCACCCTCTTACACGACCGGGACGTATTACGTCGCGTGCGCATGCGATGAGATCGTTCTCATGCCGACCGGCATGGTCGGCGCGCTCGGCTTCGCCACCACCGGAATGTTTCTGGCCGACGGTCTCAAGCGATTCGGCATCAGCGGTGATTTCATCCAGGTCTCGCCCTACAAATCGGCCGCCGACACTCTGACCAGATCGCAGATGTCGGATGAGCTTCGCGAGCAGCTGACCTGGCTTCTCGACTCGCAGCACAAAGAGCTCGTTGCCGCGATCATGGAATCGCGACGCATCGACGAGGCAGGCGCCCGCGAGCTGATCGACTCCTCGCCTTACAGCGACGACACCGCCCTCGAGTGCCACGCCGTCGACCGTCTCGCGGGCGAGGAGCAGCTGCCGGACAGGATCGGTACGTGGGAACGCGCCTCGCGGAAGCTGCATGTGCCGGCACCGACGCTCGGGCGCGGAAAGTACGTGGCGCTGATGCGCATCGAGGGCACGATCGTCGACGGCCAGTCAGGTCGAGTTCCGCTGCGCCCGCCGATCAACATCCCGCTCGTCGGCGACGACCGCGCAGGCGACCTCACCGTGGTCCAGGTCGCACGCCAGGTCGCGGGCGACAAGCGCGCGGCGGCCGCGGTGCTGTACGTCAATTCGCGCGGCGGCTCGTCGACCGCCTCGGAGGCGATGCGCCGCGCGCTGCAGACGATCGCCGCGCGCAAACCGCTCGTCGTCGTGATGGGTCCGGTAGCGGGCTCGGGCGGTTATGACGTGGCGATGCCGGGGGCGTGGATCGTAGCGCGGCCCAGCACGCTGACGGGATCGATCGGCGTCCTCGGTGGCAAGCTCGTCACGGGCGCGCTCTGGACGAAGCTGCTCTTCAACCGCGAGACAATCGCGTTCGGCGAGCACGTGACGATCAACAACGACGAAGCGCCCTATTCCGATGCCGAGCGCGAGATCGTGCGGCGCGAGATCGACCACATCTACCGAAGCTTCCTCGACGTCGTTGCCAAAGCGCGGAAGATGACCGTCGACCAGCTCCGTCCCAACGCCGACGGCAAGGTCTGGACGGGAAGGCAGGCGCTCGAGCGAGGCCTGGTCGACGAGTTGGGCGGCCTGCAGGACGGCGCGCGTAAAGCTCGCGCGCTTGCGCGTCTGCCCGAACGTGCGCCGCTGCGCGAAGTCCGCGGTCCGCGCCGATTCGTGCCGCCGACGCCGGAGCCCGCGACCGCGTGGTTTGGTTACGTGCTCGAGGGGTTGGCGATGCTGAGCCGGGCACCGGCACTGTGCGTCATGGAGTACCTGCCCGGCGACCTCACCTGATCACCTAGGAGTCGAGCGGCGGCAGTCTCCACGGTTGACGCTCGCGGACGACGTCGTACACGGCGGAGACGATCGTCTCGCGGTTGGGCTTGGTGAAGTAATCCCCGTCCGGTCCGTACGCCGGCCTGTTCGGTGACGCCGACAGCGTCCGCGGCGCCGCGTCGAGATGCCACCATGCCTTCTGCACCTCGAGGATCTGCTGCAGCATGAATGCCGACGCGCCGCCGGGTACGTCCTCGTCCACGCAGATCAAGGCATGCGTCTTCTCCAGCGATCGCGCGAGCATGCCGCTCACGTCGAAGGGATTGAGCGTCTGCACGTCGATGATCTCGCATGACACGCCCAATCCCTCGAGGGTCGCGGCCGCGTCCAGCGCGAGGCCGCAGCACGCGCCGTACGTGACGAGGGTCGCGTCGGTTCCCTCGCGCAAGACCTCGGGCATCCCGAGCGGAATGGTGAACGCACCCACGTTGTCCGGCACACGCTCCTTCAGGCGGTAACCGTTCAGCACTTCGATCACGATCCCGGGGCCGTCGCCGCGGAACAGCGTGTTGTAGAAGCCGGCCGCCTGCGTCATGTTGCGCGGTACGCAGACGTAGATGCCCTGCATCGAGTTCAGCAGCACCGACATCGGCGAACCCGAGTGCCAGATGCCGACGAGCCGATGGCCTTTCGTGCGAATCACGACCGGCGCCTTCTGCCCGCCGACGGTGCGCCAGTGCAGCGTTGCAAGGTCGTCGGCCGCGGTCTCGAGCGCGTACAGGAAGTAGTCGAGGTACTGGATGTCGCAGATCGGCCTCAGCCCACGCATCGCGGCGCCGATGGCCTGGCCGAGGATCGTCGCCTCGCGAATTCCGGTGTCGGTCAACCGCAAATCGCCGTACTTCGCCTGCAAACCTTCGAAAACGAGGTTGACGTCGCCGAGTTTGCCGACGTCCTCACCGATGACGAAGATTCGCGGATCACGCGCGAAGTTGGCGTCGAAGTTGCGAAGCAAGACCTGGCGGCCGTCAACCACTGTTGACTTGTCCGAGTAGACCGGCGGCTCGACCGGCACGTGGAGCGGCGAATCGGCCGATTGGCTGTACAGGTGCGAGTTGTAGCGCTCGTCGTTCTCGCGACGGTATTCCGCCACAAACTTCGCGAGCTCATCCCGCGCCGGTGATTCGAGGCCTCGTGTCTGGTGCAGCACGCGGGTCGCGCTCGACATGACGAGGGAACGCGTCACCTTCACCGCCTCGTCGAGTGCGTTGGTGGTCTCGGCGACCTCGGGCATGTCGACCTTGCGCAGGATGGCCACCGCGCGATCGCGCTCGGCGCGGATCGGTGCCTGAAACGCTTCCCAGGCCAGGTCGCGCGCGGCCTCGACCGCCTCTTTGTCCGCCGCCTCCCAGCCCTCGATCTGGGATTCCGATGCGACTCCGAACTCGATGATCCAGTCGCGCATCCGCGCCACGCAGTCGTACTCGTTCTCGAACTGCAGGCGCTCCCTCGTCTTGTATCGCTCGTGACTGCCGCTCGTCGAGTGGCCCTGCGGCTGCGTCATCTCGGTGACATGGATCAGGGCCGGCTTGTGCTCACGCCGCACCTTGTCGATCGCGTTGGCATATGTCTCGATCAGCGCGGGATAGTCCCAGCCGCGGACCACGTGGATGTCGATGCCCGGGCGGTCGTCGGGCGAGAACCCGCGAAGCACGTCGGAGATCGACGCCTTGGTCGTCTCCTGCGCGATCGGGACGGATATCCCGTAGCCGTCGTCCCATACCGACATCGCGACCGGGACCTGCAGCACGCCGATCGCGTTGATCGATTCCCAGAACAGTCCTTCGCTCGTGGCGGCGTCGCCGATGGTGCCGAACGCCACCTCATTCCCATTGACCGAGAAACCGTCGGCTGCGTCCTTGAGCTGCCGGTTGGCGCGATAGAGCTTCGACGCATACGCGAGACCGACCAGCCTTGGCATCCAGCCCGCGACGTTGGAGACGTCAGCGGACGAGTTCGGCGTATCGACCGAGCGCGTGAATGCGCCGGAGGCATCGAGAAATCGCGTGGCGAAGTGGTTGCCCATCTGCCGGCCGCCCGATGCAGGCTCGCGCTCGAGGTCTGCGTTGCCGTAGAGCTGAGCGAAGAACTCGCGCACATTGGACATCCGCGTCGCCCACATGAACGTCTGATCGCGGTAGTAGCCGGCGCGCCAGTCACCGGGCCGAAACGTCTTCGCCATGGCAAGCTGCGCCAGCTCCTTGCCGTCGCCGAAGATGCCGAACGTGGCGTTGCCGCGAAGCACTTCGGCTCGGCCGATGATGCTTGCGCGCCGGCTGCTGTAAGCGAGTCGGTAGTCGGCGATGATGGCCTCGGCGGTGAGGGAGAACCTGGAGTTCTTAACGGCCCGCGCCATCATCTGCAGGTTAAACGTTTAGGCGGTCGAGAGACGCTCCTCTTCCTGCAGGCGTTCCTGCTCCCGCCGAAGCAGCCCAGGCCGGCTTGCCTGCAGCGCCTCCTTCATGTGCACGTACGCCTTGGCGAGCTCGCCGCGCCGCTCGAGGATCTCGGCGTAGATGCCATGGCACTGCAGCAGGCGCTCACGCATCCCGATCGTCTCGAAGCCGTCGATCGCAAGCTCGAACTCCCGGTCGACGATGTCCGGCTCGTCGCGGCGGTCGGCGATCCGGCCGAGCCGGACGTGCGCCTCGGCGGCGTTCGCGCCATCCTCGGCGTCCTCCGCGAGCTCCAGGGCGTGACGAGCCAGGTCGAACGCCTCGTCGACACTCCCCTCCTGCAGCGCGAGCTCGCTCAGGCTGAGCAGCACATGGCTCCGGCCGAACCCGGCCTCCGACTCGTTCGCGGCTTCGAGCGCGTGCTCCAGATGACCCCTCGCGTCCCGGAAATCGCCTCTCGCCATCAGGACGAGGCCGAGGTCGTTCTCGGCGCGGGCGAGGGCGGTCCGGTCGCGCAGCACCTCATGGAGCGCGATCGATCGCATCGCGAATCTGGCGGCAATCTCGGCCTCGCCGGCTCCCCGGTACGCCGTGCCGAGCGTGGTGTAGACGCGCGCGATCACCGAAAGGTCGAACACGGGGTTGCCGATTTCTATGGCCTCGCGAAATAGGGGGATCGCGGCATCGGGCTCGTTGTTCGCCACGTGCGCCCTCGCGAGGATGCCGAGCAGGCGTGACTCGGTCGCGGCAGGCACGGGCTTCAGCGCACGACAGACCGCCAACGCCTCTTCGGCCAGAGCTTGCGCGTCCTTGGGCTGCTGCGCGAGCGCGAGCAATGCCTGCACGCCGATGCATTCCGCCACCATCAGCCCGTCGTTCAACGCCTCGAAGTGCACGCGTGCCTCCGCGAGCAGCACGGCGGCGCGATCGGGCTCGCCCGATGCCATGTAGGCCTGAGCGAGGAAATACCGAATCCGGCCGAGCCGGAATGCCGAAGAACCGCGCTCCAACAGCGCAGAGCCGAGCGTGATCGCGTCTGCGTGGCGACCGTCTGCGACCAGGGATTCGAGCTCGAGCAGGCTCGCCTGGGTGTCGTCCGCGGCCCCGGCCGGCTCGGCGAGGAAGAATTCAACCGGTTTGCCGGTCCGGCGCGCGATGTGCTCGAGGGTCGGCAGCGACGGTCGAGTGCGACCGGTCTCGATCAGGTAGATGGCCGGCGCAGTCACGTGCCCTTTGCCAAGCTGGGCCAGGCTCAGTCCCGATTCGAGACGAGCCTGTTTTACGGAGCCAGGACGGAGGTTGATTCCGGGGAGGCGGCGCTTCTTCGCCTGCGCGTCCGACGCAGTTGATGCGTCAGATGCATCAGTACCCCCTCCCGTCACGATCGGCCACTCTATCGGAATCCGGCTTGACCGTCAGGAGATTTTTAGACAGCCATGTTGATTTTCCGCAGTTGTGAACGTGAAAAACCTTTAAGCATCCCCGTGCTTAACGTTGTTAAGTTAGACTCCACGACGCGCAGACCGCGGTCAGAGTGCTTCCCGCCGCGGTCTGCCGAACCCCCCGGTTGCCCTCTCCTGTGCACACCCCTCGCATGGAGAGGGCTTTTTTACGCCGCGGGGTAGGTTCCGAAGAGCTTGATCTGCGCGGCGGCCTCCTCCAGATCCGACAGCGCCGCTTCGGCTTCAGCGGCCGCGTTCGCCTCGCCGTTCAGCGAGAAGTCGAGATAGAACCGGTACTCGAACGGCCGGCCGATCATCGGCCGGCTGTCGAGCCGCGTCAGGTTCACGCCGCGTCGCGCAAAACAGTCGAGCGCATGCGCGAGGCTCCCAGGCCGGTGCGCGGTGACGAACGCGATCGATCCCTTCCAGTGGGATGACGCTTCGCGCGGCCGCGTCGGTTCGCCGCGCTCGACGACGACAAAGCGCGTCCGATTCTCCGAATCGTCCTGGATCGACTCGGCCAGCACGTAAAGGCCATAGCGCGTGGCCGCCGCCTTGCTCGCGATCGCCGCGGTGCCCGGCTGGCGCTGCTCGGCGACGGCTCGGGCCGCTCCCGCGGTGTCGTGGAATGAAACCGGGCGGATCTGCCGGCCGTGCAGGTAGCGCTCACATTGGGCCAGCGCCTGGGGATGGGAGAGCGCTCGCTCGACCGGTCCCGGCCACCCGAGCAGGCAGTGCCGCACCGGCTGGACGTGATCCCGCACGATTCGCAGACCGGGCAGCTCCCACAGGAGATCCGAGACCTCCTGCACGACCCCGGCGCTCGAGTTCTCGACCGGAAGCACCGCGGCATCGACCGCGCCGATCTCGAGCGCGTCGAAGGTCTGTCTGAAGGTCGGAAAGCCGGTCGCCTGCGCGTCGGCGAAAAGCGCCGCTACTGCCTCGTCGGAGTAGGCGCCCGGCTCACCCTGATAGGCGATTCTCTTGGTTGCGATCACCCGAATATCAGATGTCGAAGCGTGTCCGCCACGTGGTTGTGATCGTGCAATTGGTCGGTGACCGGCGGGTGACCGTTGCCTTCGTGACCGTTGGATTCCGACATCGCCGCGATCTTGCGCAGATCCTCGTCGGTGACTTCCTTCTTGGTGTCGGCGAGCTGCAGGAAGCGCTGCCAGGCGGCGTCCGCCTTGCTCGAGTCGGACAGCGTGATGCCTAGCCTGCTCAGGCGATGGTGGAACGCATGGCGGCCTGAGCGTGCAGTCAGCACGATCCTCGAGTCGGCGAGGCCGACGTCCTCGGGCTTCATGATCTCGTAGTTCAGGCGATCTTTGAGCACGCCGTCCTGGTGGATGCCCGACGCGTGGGCGAACGCGTTGGCGCCGACGACGGCCTTGTTCGGCTGCACCGGCGTTCCCGTCAGTTCGGACACGAGTCGCGACGTGCGCGTGATCTCCGTCGTGTCGATTCCGCACTCGAGGCCCAGCTTGTTCTGCCTGACCTTGAGCAGCATCACGATCTCTTCCAGCGACGTGTTTCCGGCGCGCTCACCGATGCCGTTGATCGTGCACTCGACGCGCCGCGCACCCGCTGCCAGCGCGGCCAGCGTGTTGGCCACCGCCAGCCCGAGGTCGTTGTGGCAGTGGACCGAGAACAGCGCGTTCTCGCTGCCACGCGCCTCGTTGATGACGCGGCGGATCAGCTCGCCGAACTCATACGGCAAGCAGTAGCCCGTCGTGTCGGGGATGTTGATGACGTTTGCACCGGCGGCGATCATCGTCTCGACCGTCTCGATGAGGTAGTCAGGGTCGGCGCGGCCGGCGTCCTCGGGTGAGTACTCGACCTTGTCGCAAAGGAAGCGCGCGTACTCGACCATCTCGCGGCCGCGCTGCAGCACCTGCTCGCGGGTCATGCCCAGCTTGCGCTGGATGTGCACGTCCGAGACCGACAGCACGATGTGGATCTGCGGATCCTCGGCGTCGCGGATCGCGCCCCAGACGGCGTCGATGTCGTCGCGCACGGCGCGAGCGAGAGCGGTGACGGTCGCGCCGCGGATCTCTCGCGCGACGCGCCGGCACGACTCGAAGTCACCGGGCGACGAGATCGGGAATCCGGCCTCGATGACGTCGACGCCAAGCCTCTCGAGCTGGCGTGCGATGCGCAGCTTGGAGTTCGAGTCGAGGTGAAATCCAGGCGACTGCTCGCCGTCGCGCAGCGTCGTGTCGAAGATGAATACCCGGTCCGGAGATTGCTCTCTCATTTCTCCACTGGCTCCAACCAGGTCATCATCGAGCGCAGCTCGCGTCCGACCTGTTCGATCTGGTGATCGGCGTCCTTTCGCCTCATGGCGAGGAATCCCTCCCTTCCGTTTGAGTTCTCGTCGAGCCAGCGCTCGGCAAACGAACCGTCCTGGATCTCGGCCAGGACGCTGCGCATGGATTGGCGCACGTGGTCGTCGATGACGCGCGGACCCGACACGTAGTCGCCGAACTCGGCCGTGTCGGAGACCGAATAGCGCATGAAGCCGAGGCCGCCGCGATACATCAGGTCGACGATCAGCTTCAGCTCGTGCAACACCTCGAAGTACGCGAGCTCGGGCTGATAGCCGGCCTCGACGAGCGTCTCGAATCCGGTTTTGACGAGCGAGGCAACGCCGCCGCAGAGCACGGCTTGCTCGCCGAAGAGATCGGTCTCGGTCTCTTCCTTGAACGTGGTCTCGAGGATCCCAGCCCGCCCGGCGCCGAGCGAGCGCGCATACGCGAGCGCCCGCGACCAGGCCTTGCCCGTCGCGTCCTGATAGACGGCGATCAACGCGGGCACACCCTGGCCGTTCACGTATGTGCTGCGGACGAGGTGGCCGGGGCCCTTGGGCGCGATCATGGCGACGTCGATGTCCTGGTTCGGCCGGATCTGCGCGAAGTGGATCGCGAAACCGTGGGCGAACATGAGCATCGAGCGCGGCTGCAGGTGCGCCTCGATCGACTCGCGAAACAGCTTGCCCTGGCCTGCATCGGGGGTCAGGACCATCACGACCGACGCCTCGGAAACCGCCTCGGGCACCGGCACCGCGCGCAGGCCGTCGGCCTCGACGCGCTCGATCGACTTGCTGCCCGGATAGAGACCGACGCGGACGTCTTCGCCCGAGTCGCGCAGGTTGAGCGCGTGGGCCCGGCCTTGACTGCCGTAGCCGATGACCGCGACCGGCTCGCCGAGAGAAGGCGGGCAGTCGGCGTCGTAGTGGATCTTCATGCGCTTCTCCTCATCACGACCGGACCTGAGCGTGCGACGTCGACGACTCCATGCCGGTGCAATTCGTCGATGAAGGCGCCGACCTCCTCGCGCTCGCCCGTGAACTCGACGGTCGAGCCTTTCGGGCCGCTGGCGAGCAGCTTCGCGCCATGCCTGAGCAGACCGTCGAGCTCGGAGGCGGCGACGGTCGCCATCACCATCTCGCGTGTGTGGATCTCGTCGGCGGTGACGTCCTCGACGTCGACGACCTCGACCAGCCGTTCGAGCTGCTTGCGCACCTGGTCGGCCTCGGCGTGTCCGTGGTCGACCTGCAGCGTGATGCGAAGCCGTCCGGGTTGGCGGCTCGGGCCGACCGAGATTCCGCGCACGTGGAAGCCACGGCGGCGGATGGCACCCGAGACCTTGGTCAGCATGTTCGGGCTGTCCTCGACCTCGACCGAAAGCACGCGGACTTTCTCGCTCACGCCTCCGGCGCCTCCCAGAACTCATTGAGCGACTTGCCCAACGGCACGATCGGATAGACATTCGCCTCAGGGTCGATGCGGAAGTCGATCAGGAACGGGCCCTTGGTCTCTTCCGCGGCATCGAAAGCCGGGGCGATGTCCTCGAACTTCTCGACTCGCCGCGCCGGCAACCCGTAGGCCTCGGACAGCTTCACGAAATCCGGCATGTGCGTGAGATCGACCTGCGAGCGCACGCCGCCGTAGAAGTCGTCCTGGAACTGGCGAACCATCCCGAGCGAGAAGTTGTTGAGGAGCACGACCTTGACGTCGAGCTGGTGCTCGACGGCGACCGAGAGCTCCTGTGACGTCATCACGAACCCGCCCTCGCCCGCCACGCACCACACCGGCACGTCCGGACGCGCGAACTTCGCGCCGATCGCCGCCGGGAGTGCGAAGCCCATCGTGCCGGCGCCGCCGGAGTTGATGAACAGACCGGGCCGGTCGTAGTTCCACCACAGCGCCGCCCAGATCTGGTTCTGGCCGACGTCGGCGACGACGATGGCCTCGCTGTTCGCGCGCCGGTACATGTCGATGAGCACGTCCTGCGGCTGCAGTTGCCCGTTGGAGTGCTTGTAGCGGAGCGGATGCTCCTCGCGCCAGCGGTCGATCTGGTTGAGCCATTCCGCACGTCCCGGATGCAGCTCGCCGAGGTGCGGCTGCATCGCCTCGAGCGCCTGCCGGGCATCGGCGACCAGCTCGATCTGCGGCCGCACGTTCTTGCCCATCTCGGAGCCGTCGATGTCGATGTGGATGAAAGTCTTGACCCTGGGCGCATAGTCGGCGAGCCGCGCCGTGACGCGGTCGTCGACGCGCATGCCGACCATCATCAGCACATCGGCGTTCTGCACCGCCTTCAGGTTCCAGCCGGTGCCCATGAAACCCGTCATGTGCAGCGACAGGGGGTGCTTGACCGGGAAGGCACCGATGCCGAGCAGCGTCGTCCCGACCGGGGTGGCCGCGGCCTCCGCCAACTCCTGCAGCTCGCTCTCACCGTGACTCAGGAGGACGCCGTGACCGGCGAGAATGACCGGCCGCTCGGCCTGGGCCAGCGCACGGGCCGCCTTGCGCGCGTCGTCGAGGTTGACGTGGCCGTTGAGCCGGTAGCCGGGAATTTCGAGGCGCTCCGGCGTGACGCGGTCGGCCTCCGCCTGCTGCACGTCCTTGCAGATGTCGATCAGCACCGGACCAGGGCGGCCGGTGGTGGCGATGTGGAACGCCTCGTGGATGACGCGGGGAAGCTGGTCGATGCTCGTCACCAGGTAGCTGTGCTTGGTGACGGAGCTGGTCGCGCCGATGACGTCCGACTCCTGGAAGGCGTCACGTCCAACCTGCGTGCTGACGACCTGACCGGTGATCGCCACCATCGGCACCGAGTCCATGTACGCGGTGCAGAGGCCGGTGACCAGGTTGAGCGCGCCCGGCCCACTGGTGGCGAAGACGACGCCCGGCTTGCCGCACGCGCGGGCATAACCGTCCGCCATGTGCGCGGCGCCCTGCTCGTGGCGCACGAGGATGTGCTTGAGCTGGGGGAACTCGTGCAGGTGCTGGTAGATGGGCAGGTTGGCGCCGCCGGGGTAGCCGAAGATGTGGTCAACACCTTCGCGCTCCAGCGCTTCCAGGACCATCTGGGCTCCGTTCACTTTGTTCTGGCGGGCTCCTTTTTCTGCTTGGAAATGAAGAAAGCCCCCGCCTCTCGGTCGGGGGCTTTTGCGATCTACTTGGTGGTCTGGCTAGGTCGCGCGTGCCCCCGATTCAATGCCAATAAGGCCCAGAAGGCCAAGGAGTACGAGGCCGAGCACGCGGGACTGCGCCATGTGGACGTGCATGTTAACGAGCGAACCCCGCCTTGGGGTTGTGGGCAGGGCACAAATTTCCCGCCTTTGTCGCCAGTAAAGTTGTCGTTCCCAATGCCAACCATGGCCCAGAAGCTCTGGGACGCCCACGTTGTCCGGTCTGCGGCCGGCGAGCCCGACCTCCTCTTTGTCGACCTGCACCTCGTCCACGAGGTCACCTCCCCGCAGGCGTTCGAGGGCCTTCGCATGGCCGGCCGGCAGGTCCGGCGGCCCGACCTGACCGTGGCGACGATGGACCACAACGTCCCCACCCGAGGCGGCGTCCGCTCGGCCGACGAGCTGTCGCGCAAGCAGATGGACGTGCTCGAGGAGAACTGCCGGCTGTTCGGCATCGCGCTGCACCGGATCGGCAGCCGGCGCCAGGGGATCGTCCATGTCATCGGTCCGGAGCTCGGACTGACTCAGCCCGGCATGCTGATCGTCTGCGGCGACTCGCACACCTCCACCCACGGCGCGTTCGGCGCCCTCGCGTTCGGCATCGGCACCTCGGAGGTCGAGATCGTGCTCGCCACGCAGTGCCTGCCGCAGAAGCGCCAGGGCGACCTCGCGGTCAACGTCACCGGCGAGCTGCCGCTCGGCGTGACGGCCAAAGACATCGTGCTCGGCCTGATCGGCCGCACAGGCACGTCCGCCGGGCAGGGTCACCTCGTCGAATACCGAGGGCCGGTGATCGAGCGCCTGTCGATGGAAGGGCGCATGACCGTCTGCAACATGTCGATCGAATGGGGCGCGAAGGCGGGCATGGTGGCTCCCGACGACATGACGTTCGCCTATCTCGAGGGCCGGCCGCACGCACCGAAGGGCGCGGCATGGGAGCGAGCTCTGGATCATTGGCGCTCGCTGCGCACGGATCGCGATGCGACGTTTGACGGTGAGATCTCGCTCGATGCGAGCGCGCTCGAGCCGCACGTCACGTGGGGTACCACTCCGGCGCAGGTCGCGCCGGTGACAGGCCGCGTGCCCTCTCCCCGCTCCGAGACCGACGAGCGCGCGCTGCGCTACATGGACATCTCGCCGGGCGTAGCGCTCGCCGACATCGCCATCGACCGCGTGTTCATCGGCTCCTGCACGAATGCGCGATTGGAGGACCTGCGGGCGGCCGCTTCGGTGATCCAGGGCCGTCGCGTCCACCCGAAGGTGCGGGCGATGGTCGTGCCCGGCTCGACGTCGGTCAAACGCGCGGCCGAGGACGAGGGTCTCGACGCCGTCTTCAAGGCCGCGGGCTTCGAGTGGCGGAACGCCGGGTGCTCGATGTGCCTGGGGATGAACCCTGACATCCTTGCGCCGGGCGAACGATGCGCCTCGACGTCGAACCGCAATTTCGAAGGCCGGCAGGGCTCTGGCGGCAGGACGCACCTGATGTCGCCCCCGATGGCCGCCGCCGCCGCGCTGACCGGTCACCTGGTCGACGTGCGGGAGCTGCTCTAGATGCCGGCCGCGGTCAAGCAGGTCCGCGGGCGCATGGCGCCGCTCGACCTCGCCGACGTCGACACGGATCAGATCATCCCGAAGCAATTCCTCAAGCGGATCGAGCGCACGGGCTACGGACCCTTTCTCTTCTATGACTGGCGCGCGCGCGGCGATTTCGTGCTCGACCGGCCCGAGTACCAGGGCGCATCGGTACTCGTCGCGGGCGAGAACTTCGGGTGCGGATCGTCACGCGAGCACGCGCCCTGGGCGCTGCGCGACTTTGGATTCAAGGCGATCATCGCGCCGTCGTTCGCGGACATCTTTCGCGCCAACTGCTACAAGACCGGCCTTTTGGCGGTGACCCTGCCGGATTCGCAGGTCCGACATCTGATGGACCTCGTGTCAGAAGATCCCGCGGTCGAGGTGGTGGTCGACGTCGAGAAGCAGCAGGTGCGCGGTGACGGCTTCAGCTATCGATTCGACATCGACGCGTTCGCCCGCGAGATGCTGCTTCAAGGGCTCGACGACATCTCGCTCATCGAGCGCCACGAGTCCGACATCGGCGCGTTCGAAAAGCAGCGCGCCGCCTGGATGCCGGCCGTCAAATAGCCCATTCGGCAAGCACGCATAGTCGCCTTTATCAGGGTCGTCCAGGCCGCAAAACCGCGGATATGCGCGCCTATCCGGGGGTATCGGCTCGTTCGGATCCGCTGTTACGGGTTGAGCATCGCTCCTTCCGAGGCCGAGCCCACGAGCGCCGCGTAGCGCGCGAGCACGCCCCGGCGGTAGTGCGGTTCGGGCGGGGACCAATCTTTCATCCGCGCCGCTATGTCGACGTTCTCAACCGCGAGTCTCCGGTTCTCGACGTCGATGTCGATCACATCGCCGTCGCGCAGCGCCGCCAGGGGCCCGCCCACCGCCGCCTCGGGCGCGGCGTGGCCGACCATCAGGCCGCGGGTGGCGCCTGAAAAGCGGCCGTCGGTCACCATGGCGACCGACTCGCCCAGGCCTTCACCGACGATGGCCGCGGTGACGTGCAGCATCTCGCGCATCCCCGGCCCGCCTTTGGGGCCTTCGTAACGGATCACCACGACGTCGCCCGGCTTGATCCGTCCGGCGAAGACGGCCGAAGCCGCGTCCTCCTCGCGGTTGAAGACGCGGGCGGGTCCGCGGTGCACCGTCGGCGTGTGGTGGGTGATCTTCGCCACCGAGCCTTCCGGCGCAAGGTTCCCGCGCAAGACGACCAGCCCTCCCTCATCGCGAAGAGGACGTGAGAGAGCGGTGACAACCTCCTGGCCTGCGGTCTCGGTCACCGAGGCGCATTCCTCGCCAAGCGTCCGCCCGGTGATGGTCATCGCGTCGCCGTCGACGAATCCGCCTTCGATCAGCCGCCTGGTCAGAAGCGCGATGCCGCCGGCGTTGTGCAGTTCGACGGCGGCGAACCGGCCGAAGGGCTTGAGGTCGCACAGCAACGGAGTCCGCCGGCTCACGCGGTCGATCTCATCGATCGCAAGGTCGACGCCGACCTCGCGAGCCAGCGCGAGCAGGTGAAGCACTGCGTTGGTGGAGCCGCCGCTCGCCGCGACGGCGGCGATGGCGTTCTCGAAGGCTCGCCGCGTCAGGATCCGCGATGGCCGGAGGTCCTTATCGAGAGCGGTCATCGCTATCGCGCCAATGCGTTCGGCGGCGCGCAGCTTCTCGGGGTCGGTCTGCGGAATCGAGTTGAAACCCACGGGCGACAGGCCGATGACCTCGAACAGCATCGACATGGTGTTCGCCGTGTACTGACCGCCGCAGGCGCCAGCGCCCGGGCAGGCCACGAGCTCGAGCTCGGCGAGGTCCGCATCGGTGATCTTGCCCGCGGCCGCGGCGCCGATCGCCTCGTACAGGTCGCCGACGGCAACCTGCTTGCCGCGCCAGTACCCGGGCATGATCGATCCGCCGTAGAGAAGGACGCCGGGCCGGTCGAGCCTCGCCAGCGCCATGGCCGAGCCCGGCGTCGTCTTGTCGCATGCGGCGAGGCACACGAACGCGTCGAACATGTGGCCGCGCCCGACCAGTTCGATGGAGTCGGCGATGACCTCGCGGCTGACGAGCGAGGTCTTCATGCCCTCGGTGCCCATCGTGATGCCATCGGAGATGGCGATCGTGTTGAACTCCATGGGATTCGCCCCGGCGGCTCGGATGCCAGCCTTCAAGGGCGTCGCGATCTCGCGCAAGCCGAAATTGCAGGGCATGGTTTCGGTCCAGCAGTTGGAGACGCCGACGAACGGCTTGTCGATGTCTTCCGCGGACAGGCCGATCGCGTGGAGGAAGGAGCGGGCGGCCGCACGGTCGCGTCCTCTGTACAGGGTTCTGCTCGGAAGCTCGCGGGCCATCGAGTCGCTCAGCTTAGGGCGTTCTCCAGGTCGGCAATGAGGTCGCCCACGTCCTCGACGCCGATGGACAAACGGATGAGTCCGTCGCCCACGCCGGCACGCTGCCTTTCCGCCGCTGGAATCGATGCATGGGTCATGCGCGCAGGGTGCTCGGCCAGCGACTCGACCGCACCGAGTGATTCCGCGAGGGCGAAGATCTTCAACCGCTCGAGGACACGGAACGCGGTCGCCTCGTCGGCGACCTCGAAGCTCACCATGCCGCCGAACAGCCGCATCTGGCGTGCGGCGACGGCACGGTTGGGGTGCGACTCCAGTCCCGGATAGAAGACGCGCTTGACGTTCTTGTGGCTCTGCAACGCCTGCGCGACCTGCATCGCGCTCTCGCACTGGCGCTCGACACGCAAGGCGAGAGTCTTCACGCCGCGCAGCAGAAGCCAGCAGTCGAACGGTGACGGCACGGCGCCCACCGCGTTCTGGTGGAAACGCAGGTCCCGTGCGAGCTCGTCGTTGCTGGTCATCAGCGCACCGCCGACGACGTCGCTGTGGCCGCCGAGGTACTTGGTGGCGCTGTGGACGACGACGTCGGCACCAAGGTGCAGCGGCTGCTGCAGATACGGCGTTGCGAACGTGTTGTCCACGCACACCATCGCGCCGTGGCTGTGCGCGATCTCACTCACAGCATCGATGTCGACGACGCGCAGCAGCGGGTTGGTCGGCGACTCGAGCCACAGCATCCGCGTCTTTTCGGTGACTGCTTTCTCGACGGTGTCGAGGTCGGAGGCGTCGATCGCGCTGAAGGTCAGACCGTAGCGCTTGAGCACCTTGTCGAACAGGCGGAACGTCCCGCCGTAGACGTCCTCCATGTACACGACGTGATCGCCCGGACCGAGCAGCAGCAAGAGAGTGGTCTCTGCGCCGAGACCGGACGAGAACGCGAGGCAGTGCTTGGCGCCCTCGAGCGCCGCGAGGTTCTCTTCGAGTGCGTTGCGCGTGGGGTTGCCGGTCCGCGAGTACTCGAAGCCCTTGTGCTTGCCGACGGCCTGCTGCGCGAACGTGGTCGCCATGTGGATCGGCTGCACGACGGCGCCGGTCTCCGGGTCTGGCCCCTGCCCGACGTGAACCGCGCGGGTCGAGAAGCCCCACTCGCCTTCCCCACTTTGTGGGGAAGGTGGCCCGGTCCGCGAAGCGGGCCCGGCCGGATGGGGTCCCCGCTCAGCCACGTCCGCGATGCGCCACGAACTCGAGAAGGTCGGCGCGCGTGATGACCGCGACCGGCTTCTCGTTTTGCACGACGAGCACGGCCTGCTCGCCGCGCAGCAACGGCTCGAACGCGTCGTCGAGGGAAGAGTCGACTGCGACCTGGCTCAACGGCGGATCCATCGCGGCCGAAACCGCGGTGCTCACGACGGCGGGATCGCGATACACGCGGTCGAGCAGCGTCCTCTCCTGCAGCGTGCCCACGACTCCGCGCCCGTTCGATTCTTCGACCACCGGCAGCTGCGAGATGCCGTAGCGCTGCATGAGGTCGATCGCCTCGCCGACGGATCTCGCCGCTTCGACCGTGACGAGCTGTGGCAGTCCTTTCGGATGGGAGTCGAGCACCTCACGGATTCGCACCGCCCCCAGGCGCGCAAGGTATCCGTTCTGGCGCATCCATTCGTCGTTGAAGAATTTGCTGAGGTAGTTGCGGCCGGTGTCCGGAAAGAGCACCACGATGACGTCGTCGGACTCGCGCTCACGCGCGACCTCGAGCGCCGCGTGCAGCGCCATGCCGGACGATCCGCCGACCAGGATTCCCTCCTCGCGCGCGAGCCGTCGCGCCGCCATGAACGACTGCTTGTCCGTGACCTGCACGATCTGGTCGACGATCTTGATGTCCATCGTGCCGGGCATGAAGTCCTCGCCCACGCCCTCGACTTTGTAGGGCGCGATCGGGCCTGAATAGAGAGATCCCTCGGGATCGGCGCCGACGATGTGCACCGAGGATTTCTTTTCTTTCAGATATTTCGCGACACCGCTGATCGTTCCGCCGGTTCCCATCCCGGCGACGAACACATCGATTCGGCCCTCGGTCTGTTCCCAGATCTCCGGGCCGGTCGTGTTGTAGTGCGCCTCCGGGTTGCGCGGGTTGAAGTATTGGTTGGGCTGAAACGCGCCGGGTATCTCTCGGGCGAGCCGGTCGGCGACGGAGTAGTACGACTGCGGCGACTCGCGGTCGACGTTCGTCGGGCAGACGACCACCTCCGCCCCGTACGCGCGCAGCAGGCTGATCTTCTCGGCGGACATCTTGTCCGGCATCACGAAGATCATCTTGTAGCCCTTTATCGCCGCGACCATGGCGAGTCCGTGGCCGGTGTTGCCCGAGGTCGGTTCGATGATCGTGCCGCCGGGGCGAAGCTGACCCCTGCGCTCGGCGTCCTCGATCATCGTCAAGCCGATGCGGTCCTTCACGCTGCCGCCGGGATTGAGCTCCTCGAGCTTGGCGAGGATGGTCGCCTTGACGCCGGCGGCGACCTTGTGGAGACGAACCAACGGAGTGTTCCCGACGAGATCCAGGATGGACTCGCTGTATTTCACCGCACCCTCACAGCGGATTCTATTCCGCGGTCCTCTCGCTGTTCGGAGCCGAACCACCGGAAGAAAACGACCAGCGCGGCAACGGCCAGCGTCACCTTGCCAAAGATCATCAGCACGGCGCCGGCGATGGTCTGGTCGATCAGTGCCGTGAACCCGGGGATCAGGCGCGGAACCGTCGTGTAGAACTCGTAGAACGGCACGCGCGAGAAGATCAGAGCCAGCGCGATGCCGTCCTGCGGCAGGGTCGCGAGCAGGATGTACACGAGCTTGGCCCCCGCCGACATCTGCCAGCGTGCATGCGACGAGGTCGCGTCGATGATCGGCCAGTAGAGAAACAACCCGCTGCCGATGAACATCACGTGCTCGAGGATGTGCAGGCTTTCGCTGTGCAGGGTCGCGTCGTAGAGCGCGGGCACGTGCCACACGATCATCACGGCGGCGGCGATCACCTGCGCCGGGATCGGCTCGGTCAGCGCTCGCACGCCGGGGACGCGGACGATGCGCGCGACCATGTCGCGCGACAGGCCGAGCAGCATCAATGGCGGCGCGACAAAGGCGAGCAGCACGTGCTGCAGCATGTGCACGCTGTCCAGGTACTGATCGCTGATCGTGTCGATCGGGGTCTCGAGCGCGACCCAGATCGTCAGCAGACCGGCAACGAAGTAGATCGTGTGCTTGCGTTCGGCGTCACGCGAGTTGCGGGCCAGCCACGCATACCCGAAAAACAGCAGGACCAGGCCGGCATAGACCGTGACGTCGAACGGAAAGTAGGTCAACGATTCAGTATGCGCGCGAGTTCGTGGAGCTCGAGAGAGCGGCGAGGAAGATCACGAGGACGAGCAAGTGCGCGGCGGTGCACCACAGGCAGATGGCGCCGATGCGCACGATCTCGATGAACACGAGATACAGGACGGTCAGCAACCCGAGCGCCGACCACGCGAGGTGGAGTCGACCGACAGGCCGCAACCACAGCACCGCGCTTGCCGCAAACCAGACGATGCCCGCCGCTGACGTCGGGATCGACGTTCCGGCGATGAGCGCATAAGAGCTCGCAAGCACGGCGTCGCAGTTGATCGGGCCGGTGACCGGACACCCGGGCACGACGCCGGCGTAGTGCAGCACCGTCAGGTAGATGGACACGGCTACGCCCGCCAGGCCGGCGACCAACCCGACGAGCTGCAGCCGCGGCATTACTTCAGGGTCTTCTCGATGTTCTGGATCGTCGCGGTGGAGCACACCGGCGCCGGCTGATCGCCGTTCATCTTGCAGATGGCTGCCGT
>DASTIX010000176.1:0-18902 GCA_035717165.1 Candidatus Dormiibacterota bacterium | reverse complement strand
GGTCGTCTGCCTCGGATATCGCTTCTTGCGGGGATGGGGCAGAGTCTTCGCGTGGATCGCCGGCGCCGCCGTGATCGCCGGCAACGTCATCGATCGCGTTGACACCGGTGCGCACTGGCCGAGCGACGTGCTCGAGGGGCTGCTGGTGGCGGCCGCCTGGCTCAGCCTGTGGCTCTCGTGGGGTCCGATATGGCAGCGGATCTCGACGCCGCGACATGAGCTTTCGTCACGGTCGGGAGCGCGACTTCGCCGCCGATCGCCGGCATGAGAAGGCGTGACGGAGCCGGACGGAGTGGGCGGTGATGGATTCGAGACGACAATGACGACCGCACTCGCGAGGCACGCGGCCTACATAGCCTGAGTTCGCGTGAGACCCAAATCGACCCCTAAGGGCCAGGTCGAGTGGCCCTTTCAAGAGCCCGCCAAAACCCTAGTTTGACCCTGATGCTACGGTGGCTGGCTGCAATCATGGTTGCCGGCGTGGCCGGTAGTGCGTGCGGCACGTCTTCTGGGCCATCGAGCTTGGCAACTGTCTCGCCAGCTCCAAACACCTCACCAAGCACCTCGGCACCGATCGAGTCGCCGGTACCCGCATTCACGGCCACTCCTACACCACTCCGGCTTGGCTGGTCAGTCTATGTCAGCCCAAACGGGCGATACAGCGTCGATTTCCCTCGCGACTGGTTCGTCGTACCGAGCGCGACCCCATCGGGCTTTCCAGACGACTTGGACATCAACACCGACAACGTTACCTCGCCCATTCTGATGTCATTGGGAGGCGCCTGGCTTCATGTCTACTACCAATCCGTCGATCAACAAACCTGCGACCGGTGGCTAGCGGGTCTGAGCACTACGGCTTATGCCGTCGGCGAGCTCACTGCCCTGACGTTCACTACGGACCCCGTCCCAGGGCAGGGTGCTGACGCCATCTGGAGCCTCAGCGCTCAATTCTGGTCTCGGCACCGATGCCTAGTTATGAACTTCTTTCACTACAACCCAGAGAGCAGAGACCGCTATCGAACACTCGAGTATCAGATCATCGACACGCTGCGGCTTCCGGACTAGGGTCGAAAGGTGGGCGGTGATGGACTTGAACCAACGACCTCCTCGGTGTAAGCGAGGCGCTCTAGCCAGCTGAGCTAACCGCCCTCAGAAATTCGCGGTAGCCAGTCTACCCACCCGCCAGGACGTTCAATGCCGTGTTCAGCTGGGTGTCGTTGGCGTAGCCGAGCGACGGCTGCGCGACGTCGTAGGCGTCGGTCGTGTGCGCGAGCGTCACCGGCACGTCCGGCGTCAGGCCCTTGTGATCGATGGTGACGCCGTTCGGCAGGAACCACCTCTCCACGGTCAGGTGGAGGTCGGAGCCGTCACTGAGCACGAAGTCCTGCTGCACCGAACCTTTGCCAAACGTCGTCGTGCCAACGAGCTTTGCGCGCTGGTGCACCTGGAGCGATCCGGCCACGATCTCGGCCGCCGAAGCGCTGTTGGCGTCCACCAGCACGACTAGAGGGACTGTCGGCGCTGCGTGGTGCGATCCAACCCGGTGACGGTCGACGCCGTTGCGGCCGTGCGTCTCGAAGGTCTCTCCAGTGGTGACGAACTGGGTGATCACGTCGTCGGCGGCCGAGATGAAACCGCCGGGATCACCGCGCAGGTCGAGGACCATCCCGCTCGCGCCCGGCAATCCTGTCGACAACGCCGTGGAGAACTCGTTCGACGTCTGCGCGCCGAACTGATAGATACGCACGTAGAGAATCCGATTTCCAATCGTTGCGGAGCGCACGGTCGGCACCGAGATCTGCGCGCGGGTGATGGTGAACGTCAGCTGGCTGCCGGAGCGCGAGACCGTCAGCGTGACCTTCGATCCCTCCGGCCCCTGGATGAGCGACGTGGCCGCGTCCGCGGTGATGCCTTTGATGTCCTTGTCGCCGACCTTGATGATCTGGTCGCCGGCCGCCAGCCCCGCCTCGGCCGCGGGCGAGCCGGGAACCGTGCCGGTGATCGACGGATACGCGCCGGTATTGAAGCTGAGGTAGATCCCTATGCCCGTGTAGCGGCCCTGGTAGCTCTCGAGCAGCCTCTTGTACTTCGCCGGATCAAAGTACAGGGAGTAAGGGTCGCCGAGGCTACTCACCATGCCCTGGACGCTTCCCTGCGACAGCTTCGAGCCGTTGACGCTGGTGTCTACATAGTCCGCCTGGATGAGCCGCGCCGCCTGCTGGATGGACGTGACGTCGACGTTCGCGACGTTGCGGTGGCCGAAGTAGGGAACGTACTCGGGATACGCCTGGTCGACATAAAGACCCGCGATAAAACCGATGACCAGAAGCAGGGCGACGGCGCCACCCCGCAGGGCGACGCTGAAGTTCATGTCAGGAGACTAGCGAAACGGCTAGCAACCCAGCCAGATGCACGGGTCTTTGTACACGCCGTAGACGCGAACCTCGAAGTGGAGGTGCGGGCCCGTCGACCACCCGGTCGAGCCCTCAAAAGCGACCGTCGTTCCACGCGGCACGACCTGTCCCGTGCTCAATCCCGGCGCGTATCTGGACAGGTGTCCGTAGTAGGTCGAATACCCATTGCCGTGGATGATCACGAGCAGGTTCCCGTAGCCGACGCTCCCTGGATAGAGGTACGCGACGCCGGTGTCCGCCGCCACGATCTGCGTGCCATACGGACCCGCGATGTCGAGACCAGTGTGGATCTTGTGCGGGTAAGGACAGTTGGGGTCGTAGACCTCGAGATAAAACGTGGAGCACCCGAATCCCTGGGTGATGCAGCCGAAACCACACGCCGGCTCCGGCCACTCGAAGACACCGCTGCCGCCGCCGGCCTTGATGGCCGCGGCGTCGTACTGCTGGGCGAGCTGGGCGACCTGTGCGTCGATCGCGGCCCGCTCCGCCTGAACCCGGTTGTACTGGTCCTGCAGCTGGGCGGCGAGCTTCTGCTCTGCCACAATCGCCGCGTTCTCCGTCGCGAGGTTCTTCTCGAGGTCCGCCTCCGTAGCTCTTTGCTGATCCAGCAACGTCTGCACCTGCATGCGCTGGGTGTCGAGATACGCGTTTGCGACCGCCACCTGGCGATGCTCCGAATCGAGCTCGTCGACGAGCCGCTGGTCGGAATGCGCCACCATCTGCGCGCCGACGATCCGGTTCAGGAGCTGGTTGATGTTGTTCGACGTCAGCACGAGCTGGATGTAATCGACAGCGCCATGCGAGTCGATGTAGCGGAGGCGCTGATTCAGCGTCTGCTGGCGCACGCTCATGCCGGCTTCAAGGCGGATCATCGACGCCTCGCCGAAGCGAATCTGCCGATTGAGGTCGTCGATCGCGGCCTGCGTCTGCGCGATCAGCGCGCGCTGCGCGGTGATCTGGCGGTTGAGGGTCGAGATCAAGTTGTCGATCGCATTGATCTGAGCGACCGTATCGTTGAGCTGCGACTGGATGCTGTCGAGCTGGTTCTGGTTGGCGACCTGCTGCCCGATGCCGGCGTTGTAGGCGAGACACGCCTGGTAGACCGCAGGTGGATCGCCCGGGTAGCAGTAGATCGCGGCGACGTCGTGCACCGATGCTGGAATCCACGCCATCGTGGCCAGCGCGCTCGCCAGCAGGACACGTGCTTTTATCTTCAACTCAAACCCTCACGTAGCGGCGTACGCCGATGTAGCTGCCGAGCGCGCCGAGGAGCGCGCCGGCGACGAGCAGATCGGTCGCGAGGCTGGAGACGAATGCGGGGTCGTAAGAGAGCGGGATGAAGCCGACGTCCGACTTGAAACGACTGACCACGGGCTCATAAGCGACGACCAGAAGCGCAAGCGCGATCGCGGCCGCGATGATGCCCGTCATCACGCCCTCGAGGACGAATGGTCCGCGCACGAACCACTCGGTCGCACCCACCAGCTTCATCACCTCGATCTCCTTGCGGCGGTGATAGACCGCGGTCCGGATCGTGTTCATCACGATCACGACCGATGCCACCATCAGCACGATCAGCAATCCGGCTCCCGCAAGGCCGAGCCACTGTGAGAGCTGGAGCATGCGGTTGATGAAGTCACCCTGATAGTTCGTCGGATCGGTCGGATCGACGCCCGACCACTGGCGCGCAAGCGCGTCGATGGCGGCGACGTCGCCGAGGTTGCGGACCTGCACGTCGAGCTTCGCGTCCAGCGGATTGCCCTCGATCTGCTGCGAGAGGATGCCGTTCTGGGGATCGCTCTTGAACTGCACCAGCGCCTGGTCCTTGGTGACGAACGTGACGCTGGCCACACGGGGATCGGCGGCGAGCTTCGACTGGAACTCGTAGACCTGCTCGAGCGGCGTGTCATCGGCCACGTTGATCGAGATCTCGCTGACGCGCTCGCGGAAGTTGTCGAGGACCTGCGAGAACGCGTGGCCGACGAGAAGGTTCACGCCGGCGAGGATCAGGATGAGCGTGATCGACAGCACGGCGGCAAGGCTCACGGCGAGATTTCGCCAGAAGCTCTGCCAGGCGCTATTGAACGCGAACTTGAGGTTTCGCAACATCATCGTGGTACCTGCCTGATCGTTCGTCACGGGCGACCTGGCCCGCGTCGATGGCGATGACGCGACGGCGGAGAAGGTCGACGATCTCGCGGTTGTGCGTCGCCATCACGACGGTGGCGCCTCGCGCGTTGATGCGCAAGAAGAGCTGCATGATCTCCCAACCGGTCGCGGGGTCGAGGTTTCCGGTGGGCTCGTCGGCGATGATGAAACGCGGCGCGTGCACGAGCGCGCGTGCGATCGCGACGCGCTGCTGCTCGCCGCCCGACAGATTCGCGGGATACGCGTGCTCCTTGCCCGACAGGCTCACGGTGTCGAGTGCCTCGGCAACCCTCGCCTGGACCTTGTTCTCGGGTGCGCCCAGAACGCGCAGCGCGAAAGCAACGTTCTCGTACACGGTGAGATTGGGCAGCAGCTTGAAGTCCTGGAACACGAGCCCGACCTTGCGCCGGTAGTACGGAAGCTTCCGCCGCTTCATGCGGCCGAGCTCGATGCCGTCGACGAAGATCTTGCCCTTGGTCGGCTTCTCCTCGCGGATCAGCAGGCGTACGAGCGTGGATTTGCCAGCGCCCGAAGGTCCGACCAGGAAAAGGAAGTCGCCCTCGGGCACTTCGAGGTTGATGTCACGCAGAGCCTCAGTTCCAGTTGGATACGTCTTGAAGACGTGCTGGAAGCTGATTACCGGCCGAGTTGCAAAATCCGGTGTCAAAACCATTAGCTGCGTCTCTTGCTGTGTCGTTACGCGCCGGCGGGCGCGCGTGGCTAGGTCCCGGGCAGTATAGCGCAGCGCGCCAAAGGCTCCAACCCCTTCCTCTCGTGTCAAACACTGGTCTAACGGGACGCGGTTACGAGGCTTGCGCCACCTCCCCGTTCTTCGACAGGCGCCAGCGCAGCCAGGCTTCGATGAACGGATCGATCTCTCCGTCCAGCACCGCTTGCGCGTTGCCCACCTCGAAGCCCGTGCGCACGTCTTTGACGAGCGTGTACGGCTGCAGCACGTAGTTGCGAATCTGCGAACCGAACTCGGCGGGCATCACGGTTCCGCGGATCTGATCCAGGTGCGCCGCGGCCTCTTGCTGCTGACGCTGGAACAGCCGAGCCTTGAGCACCTTCATCGCCATCTCGCGGTTCTTGATCTGCGAGCGCTCGTTCTGGCACGTGACGACGATGCCGGTGGGCAGGTGCGTGATGCGCACCGCCGAGTCAGTCTTGTTGACGTGCTGTCCGCCCGCGCCGGTGGAGCGATAGGTGTCGATGCGGAGGTCCTGCGGGCTGAGCACGATCGCGTCCTCGTCTGCATTCTCGAGCTCGGGCATGACCTCGACGAGCGCGAACGACGTATGGCGCCGGTGGTTTTGATCGAAGGGCGAGATGCGGACGAGCCGATGAACCCCGTGCTCCGAACGCATCAAGCCGTAGGCGCGAGGCCCACGCACGATGAACGTTGTGCTCTTGAGGCCGGCTTCTTCGCCACGTGACTCGTCGATGACCTCGGTTTCGAAATCGCGACGCTCCGCCCACTTCAGGTACATGCGCAGCAGCATCTCGACCCAGTCCTGCGCCTCCACCCCACCCTGCCCGACGGAGATGGTGACGACCGCGTTGTGGTTGGCGTATGGATCGGTGAACAGCAGATCGAGCTCGTGCGAGCGCAGCTCCTTCGCGATGCCCTCACGCTCTTCTTGGACCTGACGTTCCAGGTCAGCATCGCCCTCGGCCAGCTGCTCGAGCTCGACGACATCGCGCGCTCGCCGCTCGAGGCGGTCCCACGTCGCGATCAGCTCACGCAGCTCCGCCGCTTCGCGCGCCATCTGACCGGCGCGTTTGGGATCGTCCCAGATCCCAGGCTTGGCGAGCTCGGCGTCTAGCTCGTCCGCCCTCTTCCCTTTCGCAGGAAGGTCAAAGGTGCTCCTTGAGCTGAAGGATTCGGTTCAAGAGCTCTTTGGGATTCAGTTCGGCGTCCAAGTTCTTCCTTTACCTCGTTGTGCTGGCGACCCGGCTCCGCCGGGTCGCAACTCCGCGTTTCAGTCGGGCCGCCCAATCGTCGCGACGAGAGGGGGGCACGCGGGGGATCGTGATCCCCCCGCGCTATCGTCCATGACACCTCTTGTACTTCTTGCCGGATCCGCACCAGCACGGATCGTTGCGGCCGATCTTAGCGGCGGATTCACCGCCGGCGACCGCCGCAGCAGCAGCCGGAGCTGCCGGCCGTGGCTTTCGCGGCGCACCATTCGACCCCGACCCATCCGGGTCGGACGGACCGCTCTCATACACCTGCCTGACGGGCGGGGGCGGCGGCGTGGGCGCGGGTGAAACCCGGTAGATCAAGGAAACGATGTTGCCCTGGATACGCTCGCGAAGCTCGTTGAACATCTCGAACGCTTCGTTCTTGTACTCCACAAGCGGATCGCGCTGACCGTACGCGCGAAGACCGATGCCCTCGCGGAAGTGCTCCATCTGCGTCAGGTACTCCATCCACTGCCAGTCGATGACCTGGAGCATCACGCTGCGCTCGACGACCGGCATGACCTCGGGCCCCATCTCCTCGATCTTTCGGTCGTAGGCCTCGATGGCCGCGGCATAGAGGTGCTCGGTGAGCCCTTCCGGGCCGTTGTGAAGCGCCTCCTCGGGTATCTGCGAACCGGGCGCGATCGGCAGATACGTGGACAGGTACTTCACGAGGCCCTCGACATCCCAGTTCTCGAAGTGCCGGCTCTGGCAGTGCTGGTCGACGCCCTTGACGATGATCTCGTGGATGTAGCCCTGGATGTTGTCGCGCGTGTCCGCGCCCTCGAGGATCTTCTTCCGCTCCTCGTAGACGATCTCGCGCTGCTTGTTCATGACGTCGTCGTACTCGACGACATGCTTGCGGGAATCGAAATGCATGCCCTCGACTTTCTTCTGGGCGCTGGCGATGGAGCGGCTGACCCACGGATGCTCGATCGGCTCGACCTCCATGGTGTCCATCAGGCGACCGATGCGATCTCCGGCAGGTCCGAAGATCTTCATCAGGTCGTCTTCGAGCGAGATGAAGAACTTGCTCGAGCCCGGGTCACCCTGACGGCCTGAACGGCCGCGGAGCTGATTGTCGATGCGCCGGCTTTCGTGGCGCTCGGTGCCGATGATGTGCAGGCCCCCGGCTTCCTTCACGCCGGGGCCGAGCACGATGTCCGTGCCGCGTCCGGCCATGTTCGTCGCGATCGTGACGGCCTTCGGCTGACCTGCCTCGGCGACGATCGCAGCCTCGCGCTCGTGCTGCTTCGCGTTGAGGACGTTGTGCTTCAGGCCGCGCCGCTCGAGCATCTTGGCGAGGCGCTCCGACTTCTCGACCGAAACGGTGCCGACGAGCACGGGACGGCCTGCCTTGTTCATCTCGACGATCTCGTCGATCACCGCGTCGAACTTCGACTTCTCAGTCTTGTAGATGACGTCGGCCCTGTCGTCGCGGATCATCGGCCGGTGCGTCGGGATGACGACAACGTCGAGTCCGTAGATCTTGTGAAACTCTTCGGCCTCGGTGATCGCCGTGCCGGTCATGCCGGCGAGCTTGTCGTACTGGCGGAAGTAGTTCTGGACAGTGATGGTCGCGATGGTCTTCTGCTCTTGCTGGACCTTGACGCCTTCCTTGGCCTCGACCGCCTGGTGCAGGCCGTCTGACCACCGGCGCCCGGGCATCGTGCGGCCCGTGAACTCGTCGACGATCACGATCTCGGCGTCCTTGACGAGATAGTCGCGATCGCGCAGGAAGAGGGCCTTCGCTTTCAGCGCCTGGTTGATCTGATGAGCCTCGATCACGTTCTCGAGGTCGTAGATGTTCTTGATGCCGGTCCAGCGCTCCATCTTCGCGATGCCCGCTTCGGTGAGAGATGCCGACTTGTGCTTGAGGTCGACCTCGTAGTCCTCGCCTTCGGTCAGACGCGCCGCCCAGCGTGCGTACTGGTAGTACTTCTCTGTCGACTCCTCGGATTGGCCCGAGATGATGTGCGGCGTCCGCGCCTCATCGATGAGGATCGAGTCGACCTCGTCGACGATCGCGTAGTTCAGCTCCCGCTGTGTGGTCTGCGACAGGTCCCGCGCCATGTTGTCGCGCAGGTAGTCGAAGGCAAGCTCCGAGTTGGTGCAGTACGTGATGTCCGCCGCGTACGCCTCCTTCTTGCTTGCGGGCCGCATGTGCTGCAGGCGGGGGTCCGGGTGCGTTTCATCGACATACTCGGGGTCGTAGACATAGGTGCCGCTCGTGCCGACGTTGACGCCGACCGACATGCCGAGCATGTGGTAGATCGGCCCCATCCATCCGGCGTCACGGCGGGCCAGGTAGTCGTTGACGGTAACCAGGTGGACGCCCTTGCCGGCGATCGCGTTGAGATACAGCGCAAGGCTCGCGACGAGCGTCTTGCCCTCCCCGGTTTTCATCTCGGCGATCTTTCCCTGGTGCAGGACGATGCCACCGACCAGCTGCACGTCGAAGTGACGCAGGCCGATCGTGCGGCGCGAAGCCTCCCGACAGAGGGCGAAGGCTTCGATCAGCAGCTCGTCGAGGTCTTCGCCGTCCTGCGCACGCTTTCGCAGCTCGTCCGAGCGCGCCCCGAGGGCGGCGCCGTCGAGCTTCTCGAGCTCCGGCTCGAGGGCCGTGATCGCTTCCGCGACCGCCAGGTGGCGCTTGACCTCACGCTCGTTGGGGTCGAGAAGCTTGCCGAGGATGACCATTGGTTCTAGATCAGGTTACCCGGCGACGCTGAGTTCGAATCCGCGCTAGGGAATCACGGGTTCGATCACCGCCAGGCTGCCGTCGGCCCGCTTGACCATGATCTGCAGCTCGCCCGACTCCTCCTCGAGGTAGACGAGAAAGGGCTGGCTGTCCGCCAGCAGCTCCGACGACGCCTCGGTGATCGACATCGGCCGCACCTTCAGGCGCAGCCGCTCGGGTTCAGCGGCGCGCGCGGGT
The DNA here is from genome assembly GCA_035717165.1 of Candidatus Dormiibacterota bacterium. Classification (GTDB taxonomy): domain Bacteria; phylum Chloroflexota; class Dormibacteria; order Dormibacterales; family Dormibacteraceae; genus 40CM-4-65-16. Next base: position 9,437 of record DASTIX010000176.1, on the reverse strand, counting down.
ACGGCTGCTTCCGCATCGGGAGGCACCCTCACCGGCGAGGTCGCCTGCCGGCGCCGCGTGACCTTGTCCTTGAACTCCACGAGCTGGCGGTCGATCTTGTCCAGCGCGAGGTCGAGCGCAGTCTGGGGATCGCCTCCACGCTCCATCGCGTGGAGGACCGGCGCGCGGTGACCGTCGAGCCGCAGATGCACCCGGCAGACGAACCACGAGAGATCGCTGGACCGCCGTTTCTCCGAGAAATCGACCTCGGCTTCGACGACCTTGCCGAAGTGGCGTTCGAGGCGAGTCAGCTTGCGCTGCGCCCCCTCCCGAACCTCCTGCCCCAGACCGTTGGTACGGTCGTGCAGGACGACCTTCACAACTCGAGTGTAGTCCCGCCCCCTGAGTCCAGCAAGAGGAGTTCCAAGTTGGCCAGGGCGGCCGAGTTCACGTCGGCTACGACACACGCAATTCGACAGGCCCCCACGCGCTGCATGTGGAAGGCTACTTAGACGATCCCATCGCCCGGAAGGTGAGTAGAGGCGCGCAGCGCCTCGATGAGCGGAAACCCGGAGGGTTGCCGCTCATATCTCTGAGTCCAGCAAGAGGAGTTCTGAGGTGGCCAGGGCGGCCGAGTTCACCTCGGCCGCGACACACGCAATTCGACAGGCTCCCACGCGCTGCAGGTGGAAGGCTACTTAGGACAATCCCATCGCCCGGAAGGTGAGCAGAGGCGCGCAGCGCCTCGATGAGCGGAAACCCGGAGGGTTGCCGCTCATACTTCTAGCGCGTCGCGGGCTTGTAACCGGGCGGAGCCGGGAACAGCGCCGTGATTTCCTTCGGCAGCGGGATGCCCTGGGCGAACATGCGGTCCAGGATCTTGGGACGGATGCCGGTCGGCCGGAACTCGGCAACGACCTTTCCGTCGCTGGTGGCGCCCTTCTGCTCCATCACGAAGATGTCCTGCATCGTGATCACGTCCTGCTCCATGCCCACAATCTCGGTGATCGCGGAGACCTTGCGCGAACCGTCGCGGAGGCGGTTGAGCTGGATGATGAGGTTGATCGCGCCCGCAATCTGCTGCCGGATGGCGCGCACGGGAAGGTCGACGCCCGCCATGAGGACGAGTGTCTCGAGACGAGCCAGCGCGTCGCGTGGGGTGTTGGCGTGGAGCGTCGTCATCGATCCGTCGTGACCGGTGTTCATCGCCTGGAGCATGTCGAGAGCCTCGCCGCCACGGCACTCACCGACGACGATTCGCTCGGGGCGCATACGCAGCGAGTTGATGACCAGTCGCTGGATCGTGACCTCACCTTCGCCGTTGATGTCCTTCGGTCGCGTCTCGAGGCGGCAGACGTGCTCCTGATGGAGCTGCAGCTCGGCCGCGTCCTCGATGGTCACGATGCGGTCCTCGACCGGGATGAATCCCGACAGGACGTTGAGGAATGTCGTCTTACCGGTGCCGGTCCCACCCGCGACGATGATGTTCGCCTTCGATAGCACCGCGGCTTTGAGGAACCCGAAGCCGGCCTCGTTGCACGTGCCGAAACGAATGAGGTCTTCGACCTGGTAGGGGTCGCGCGAGAACTTGCGGATGGTGAGCAGCGGACCGTTCAGCGCGAGCGGACGGATGACTGCGTTCACACGGGAGCCGTCGGCGAGACGCGCGTCACACAGTGGCTGGCGCTCGTCGATGCGGCGGCCGACGGTGCGGACGATGAACTGGATGACGTTGAGGAGCTGGTCCTCGTCGACGAACTTGATGTTGGTGAGCACGACCTTGCCGCCCATTTCGACGTAGACGTGGTCGTTGCCGTTGACCATGACCTCAGTCACGCGGTCGTCGCGGATGAGGGGCTCGATCGGACCGAGCTGCTGGTAGTACTCGTCGATGTTGATGCCAGGGATCCGGACCGCCATTCGGCTAGCCTCCGCAACTCCGGGAATTTACAAACCGACCGCCAACTATACATTCACGCGCGCGAGACTCACCCCCGTTACGGGACCCGATCCGGCGGCCCTCAGAGCCTCCGCGCAGGCATCCAGAGTGGCGCCGGTTGTGGCCACGTCGTCGATCAAAAGAATCGCCTCGCCGCTCAGTGGACAGCCCCTCCAGGCGAACGCGCCGGCGACGTTCTCGAACCGGTGCTGACGATCGCGGCCGACCTGCGGCGGTGTTGCACGCGTACGTACCAGTACTCCTTGGGGTGGACGTAACGCCAGTCGCTTCCCGAGCTCGTGCATGAGCAGCTCCGACTGGTTGTAGCCCCGCTGGCGCTGCCGCGAGGGATGGAGCGGAACCGCGACGATCGACCGCGCCGCAACGCCCTCGACCGCAATTCGCTCGGCCATGAGCTGCGCCAGCGGGGCCGCGAGCCTCCGCCACCCCTGGTACTTGAAGCGATGCATGGCGGCCTCGATCGGTCCCTCGTACGCGACAGCGGAACGCAATCGCGTCAGGGAGCGCAGCCGCGCGCGGCATCCGCAATCGTTGCGGACCGAATCCACCTCGACGCCGCAGTGGCGGCAGAGCGGTTCTTCGAGACGCCGGATCCGCGTGCGGCAGCCCTCGCACAACCACGAGCCGACCCGGCGGCAACCGCCACATCGTGGAGGCAGCAGGAAATCAAGGACGTGCACGAAAACCAGCGTATGGACGAGGTCAATACGTCCTTAACACACCGGGCTTATTGGATGACGATCTGGTCGCCCTTCTGCAGGTCGATATCTGCGGTCGATCCAGGCGGCAGCTCCAGCACGCTGTGCGCCCCGATCTCCCACCACACGACGCCGTACCAGCGCGGCAGCTTGCGGTAGACCTTCTTCACGCGCTCGCGGCTGTCGAGGAAAACCGCGTCGATCGCAAAGTTCATGAACATCATGTGGATCCCGCTGCACGGGTTGATCCACATCCCTCGCCCCGGCGGCAGGCTGCGCCGAAACATCAGACCCAAACCCCGGCCGAACATCGTCCGCGGCATCTCGAGCGACTCCGCGAGAACCTTTCCCGATTTTTCATGGACCGCTCGCCGCCCTGTCATGAAAACGGGATCTCCGCGGTGACTCGATAGGGCATCTGCGTCAGGTCGTAGATCCTCAGCGCTTCCGCTCTCGTACGCACCTGGAGACCCAGAGCGTCCACCGTCTTCATCGCAGCCGCGCATTCGTTGGCGGCAGCGAATCGGCCGACGGTGACGTGGGGCGTGAACTCCTGTTCCGAAAGCATCGGCTGGAGAAGGCCCGAGTAAAGCCGATCGTGCAGATCTCTCACCTTGTCTGCGCCCTTACCGACGACGAGGAACAGGTAGTGATCCCACGAGCATGTGACGTCCTTCAGTTCGAGATCGAACGCCGGCAATGCATCTGTCACATCGCGGACGTGGGACATCAGCGCTGCATCCTCGAATCCAAGCCCGAAGGGAAAAACCAGCGTTACATGCGCCGGAACGGTTTCTGCCAAACGGTCGAAGCGGCGGCGGACCTGCTCGACTTCGACCATATCGGCGGGTGGCGGAACTATCAAGACCGCAAGTTGGCGCATCGCGATCGACTAGCCTAGCCAAGCGCCGATGGATTTCGACAGCAATGGTGTGCGCATCCATTTCGAGGTGCATGGTTCGGAACGCGGTCATCCGATCGTGCTCGTTCACGGTTTTGCCTCTGATTACCGGCTGAACTGGGTTGGCACCCGATGGCAGGAGACGCTGGTCGCCGCCGGCTTTCGGGTCATCGGCATCGACTGTCGCGGTCACGGACACAGCGACAAACCGCACGACGAGGCTTCCTATGACGTCGGGCTGATGGCCGGCGACGTCATCGGCGTCCTCGATGCGCAGGGCATCGAGAAAGCGGCTTATCTCGGCTACTCGATGGGCGGGCGCATCGGACTGCAGGTGTTGCTCGACCATCCGCAGCGCATCACCCGCGCGGTGCTCGGCGGTATAGGCGCCGCCGGCGCGCTCGGGCATGCGCGTGAAATTGCGGAATCGTTTCGCGCCGGCGAGCCGACCGATGACCCTGTCGCGCGGACCTTTTATGCGTTCGCGTCCGCACGCCCGACCAACGATCTCCACGCGCTCGCCGCTTGCATCGTCGGACTCAGAGCGCACATCGACCCCGACCATCTCGCCAAGATCCGCACACCGATCCTCATCGTTGTCGGTGACCGCGACGACATCGCGCGCGGCGCGCCGGAGCTGATCGAGCTCATACCGAGTGCGCGCCTCGTGACCATCGGGGGCCGAGACCACCTCAGCGCGGTGCCTGCGCGCGAGTTCAAAGAGGCAGCGCTCGACTTCCTGACTGCAGACGGCTAGATCCTTTTCAGGAATCTCACGCGGTGTTTCGGTTTGTGCACCCCCGGATCCTTCGCCACGACCGAGATCGTTCCGTCAGCCTCGAGGACGGCGAGCTTGACCTCCTTCGCGCCGCTCAACCCGTGTTCGCGGATTGCCATCTCGATCTCGTCCTCCGTCACGCCTTCGCGTTTCATGTTGGTGGCGATGTAGTCGCCGTTTCGGATGATCACCGCGGGCGCCGGCGTGAACAGGCGATGGATCGCCGGCACCTGGTCGAGACGGCCGACGACCGCATTCGCCGTGACCAGCGACGCGATGAGCACCAGGCCGCCGACCAGTGAGCTGTCCGGTCCGGTCATCGCCGGCTGCAGCGCGTTGGCGACCAGCAGGACGAAAACCAGGTCGTAGATCGTGAACTGCCCGACCTCTCGCTTGCCGAAGATCCGAAGCGCCACCAGCAGCGCGATGTAGACGACGACGCTCCGGACGACCAACTCGAGGACGTTGACCGACGGCGCCAGTGCCGCCGGCCACGAAAACAGGTAGTGCGTTAGCGCGGCTGCATGAGGATGAGCACGGCCGGCCCGAGGAGGACGATCCACAGCGTCGGGAAGATGCAGCCGACCATCGGCAGCATCATCTTCAGCGTGGCCTGCGCACCTTTCTCCTGCGCGCGCTGGCGGCGCTTGCGCCGCATCTCGTCCGCCTGGATGCGGAGGATCTTGCCGATGCCCGTGCCGAACTGCTCCGACTGGATCACGGCCTGGATGAAGTTGTGCAAGTCTTCCACGCCGCTGTTCCGGCCCATCTCGTCGAGCGCCTCGAGACGGGGACGGCCTAGGCTGACCTCGCGCAGCGCCTTGGCGAGGATGTCGGAGAGAGCGTTGTGGTACTTGTCGGTGACTCGCGCGAGCGCAGCGTCGAAGCCAAGGCCGGCGTCGACGCAAATCACGAGCAGGTCGAGCGCGTCGGGCAGGCCCTTCAGGATCTCCGACCGCCGGGCGTCGACCTTCTGGCGAAGCCACAGCACGGGCGCGTAGTAACCGAGGATTGCGCCGGCGGCCAGCGCGATCACGAGATAAACGGGATTGGCGAGCAACAGACCGATCAGGAAACCGATCGCCGCGAAGATGGCGGCCGCAACGAGCCGCACCGCGACGAAGTCCTCGGGCGTCAGGTTGCCCGGCCGACCCGCCAGCTCGAGCTTGTTGAGGAGGTCCGCCCTCGCCTTCTGCGGTGTGGAGCGCGACATCAGCGAGCCGAGCTTTTCGATCGCCGGCCTAAGGACGCGCTCGCTGAACGGTCGCTGGAGCTCGATCTCCTCGACGGTGAGCTGCTTCTCGCCGCCGTACGCGGCAAGGCGCTGCTGCACGTTCAACGAAGTGCTCGACGAGGGAGTGCGTGCGAGCCCGATGAAGATCATCAGGATCCCGACCGCGACGATCAGCGCTAGAAGCATTGTTGTGCTCATCGACTAAACCTCGATCGCCACGATGCGACGGATGATCAGGTTCCCGATGAAGATCATGAATCCGCCGATGGCCAGCAGGATCCAGCCGATGATGTTGCGGAACATCGGCTGGAAGTACGTCGGAGTCACGAAGAACATGAACGTGGCGAGCAGGATGGGCAGCGCCGTGATGATGGTGCCCGACGCCCTCGCCTGAGCGGTCAACGTCTGAATCTCACCCTTGATCCGGACGCGCTCGCGAATCGTGTACGCGATGTTGTCGAGGATCTCGGCGAGGTTGCCACCGACCGTGCGGTGGATCGAGTACGCGGTCGCCACCAGGTCGAAGTCCGGTGACGCGATGCGCTTGGTGATGTTGGACAGTGCCTCGTCGGGCGAGCCGCCGAGGTTCATCTCGCGGACCGCGCGGCCGAACTCGTCTCCGATCGGCGCGACTGCGTTCTTGGCGACCGTGTCGATGGCCTGCGCGAACGAGTAGCCCGCCTTCAGCGCGTTCGAAAGCAGGGTCAGCGTGTCGCCGAGCTGGTTGTTGAACTTCTTCAGGCGCTGCCCGATGCGGTACTTCACGTAGAAGCCGGGGATGAGGTAGCCGGCGAAGAACAGCAGCGCGAAGAGGAGCCCCCAGCGGAAGTAGCCGATCAGGCCGACGATCACGCCGCTCCCGATCTGGATCATGAAGTACTCCGACGGCCGCAGCTTGAGGTCGGCGCGCTGGAGCTGCTCCGCGACCGACGGCTTGCCCTTCTTGACGTCACCCTTGCCAAACCTGTCCGCAGCCGGCGAGAACAGCCGGTTGAGGCTGTCGCGCATGCCGCCCGACTGTGGCAGCGCAGCCGCACCCGCGGTGGTGACACCGTAGGCGGCCAGGCGGGCTTGAAAGTCCTCGGTGCCACCGGCCGCGCGGCGCGCCTGGCTGATGCCGAGGAAGAAGAGGAAGACGCCGGCGAAGGCGATCAGTCCAAAAATCACGGCTATCGGCATCTGTCTCTCCTCAAAAGGTCAGTACAACTTGTCCGGCGACGGCTGTTTTGACGGCGTAAACAGGGTCTCGTGCACCTCTTCACCCTCCGCCCTGAGGTGCTCGATGCGCATCGGCAGGACGCCGGTCGCGCTGTGAAAGCCGACGGCCTTGCCCTCGGCGCTGACGCCGACCTGCTTGAAGGTGAAGAGCTCTTGCGTGAGGACCTCACCTTCCTTGCTCATGCCGATGACCTCGGCGACGCTGACGATGCGTCGCACACCACCGCGCAGACGTGACTGCTGGACGATCAGGTGGATCGCCGAGCCGATGGTCTCGCGGATGGCGCGCGACGGCAGGTCCTGCCCTGCCTGCAGGACGAGCGTCTCGAGACGGACGAGGCACTCGTGCGGGTTGTTGGCGTGAATCGTCGACATCGAGCCATCGTGGCCGGTGTTCATGGCCTGGAGCATGTCCAGCGCCTCGCCGCCACGACACTCACCGACGATGATGCGGTCCGGTCGCATTCGCAGACAGCTCTTGACCAGCTCGCGGATCGGGACCGCGCCCTTCCCCTCGACGTTGGGCGGGCGCGACTCGAGCTGGATCCAGTGCGGCTGCTGCAGCTGCAGCTCGGCCGCGTCCTCGCACGTGATCAAGCGCTCGTTCTCGGGGATGAACGACGAGAGAATGTTGAGCAGGGTCGTCTTACCGGAGCCGGTGCCTCCGGAGACGAGGACGTTGAGGCGCGCGCGGACGCACGAGCGCAGGAACGTCATGATCTCCGGGCTCGACGACTTGAAGCGATTGACGATGTCGGCCGGGCCCCACTTCTCTTTGGCGAACTTTCGGATCGTCAGCGCGGGACCCTTAAGCGCGATCGGCGGTATGACCACGTTGACACGCGAGCCGTCCTTGAGGCGCGCGTCACAGATGGGCGTCGACTCGTCGACACGCCTGCCGACCAGGCTGACGATGCGGTCGATGACCTGGCGCATCTGGCGCTCGGACTCGAAGGTGACGGACGAGAGGATCGGCTCTCCGCTCTTCTCGACGTAGATCTGCTTTGGGTGGTTGGCCATGATTTCTGTGATCGACGGGTCGGCCAGCAATGCCTCGAGCGGACCGAGACCGAGGACGTCGTCGAGGACCGAGTCGACAAGGCGCTCCTTGTCGTTCTTGGTCATCGTCATCGAGGTCGTACGGAAGTACTCCTCGGCGAGCTCGAGGATCTTTTCCCGGACGCCGGCCTTGTTGCTCGAGTCGATCTCGTCCGCGAACTTCTCGATCAGCTTCGAGTGGATCTGGACCTTGGCGGCGGTGAAGGCGGGGCTCAGGTCACCCCCAACCGCTCGCGGACCGGCCGCGGCGGCTGCGGCCGAGAGCGAGGTCGGCGATGCAGGCGCAGCAGGCGCTGCGGCGGCCGGCTGCGCTACCGGGATCGACTGGTGGGGCGCGTACGGGGCGGCTCCAGGCAGGGTCGCGGTGGCGGGACCGTTTCCGGTCGGTCCCGCCGGTGGAACCGTCTGGTTCTGCTTGACCCTATCGAGGAGGCCCATGGACCTCGATTACAGCGACGTGAAGTGGTATTTGGCGTCGACCTGCTTGTTGGTCACTCCTCCGGCCGCCTGGATGGTCGCGCACGAGGTGTCCTGGTTGTCCGTCAGCGCCGTGGCGTAGTCCTTGTAGGACTCGAGCGTGTAGCGGATCTGCGTGTTGGCCATGAACCAAACCAGGTACTCGGCGTCGCACTGCGTGACCTCGACCGTCAGGCTCGACGTGATGCCGCTGTTCTGGGCGCCACTCGTGGTCGTCGTACCGCCGCCGCTGGCCGGCTGGACGCCGGCCGCGGCCGCACCGAGGCCGATGACGCGGAGCTGAGTGAACACGGTCTTGCTGACCTGACGCGTCGCACCCTGCTGCTGCGTGCCGCTCGACGAGGTCGCGAATACCGTCAAGGTTGCGGAGGCGATGACCGTGATGTAGTCGCCCACGCTGATGTGACCCGCGACACCCTGCTGCTCACCGGTGGGGATCGTCATGGCGACATAGCCCTTTGCGAGGGGCAGGTAGGCGGGAGCTGCGCCCGCGGGGACAAGGCTCACATCCTTGGCCAGCATGTCCGACGTGATGATCGCGCCCTTGCTGATGTTGATCTCGGACACGAGCCCCTGGACGTCCGCCGCGGCGGCGTAGGTGTTGCCCAGCGACGCGTTGCCGTTGACCGACGCCTTGGCGACCTCGATGTCCGCCAGCGTGATCTGGTGGCGCAGAGGGATGCTCTGCTTGGCTATGACGACCGACGTCGTCGGTCCGCCGCCGATGGAGCCACCTCCGGTCAGGCTGCTAAGAAAGAACACCGCGCCGAACGCGACGACCGCGAGAAGTACGCCGACGATGATGAAAAGACGCCCACCTCCAGGGCGGGGTCGAGCAGCAGCAGGTGCGACGGCCAACTAAGTCACCTCCGATTGATTCCGAAAAAGTGGCGACATTGTAAGCATGCGGATCGCGTTCTTCACCCCAGTTCGCTGTAAAGAAGAGAGCCCCTTGCGGGGCTCTCTTTGAAGGTGCAATTACGTGGGCTTAAGCTCCGAGGGCTGCTACGACGTTCGAGAACACGTTCTTGATCTGGTTGCCCATCGTAAGAAGGATCACGATGACCACGATTGAGACCAGCACGAGGATCAGAGCGTACTCAACCATGCCCTGGCCTTCCTGACGAGTCGTA
>DASTIX010000175.1:0-8517 GCA_035717165.1 Candidatus Dormiibacterota bacterium | reverse complement strand
CGGCACGCTCTTGCCCGGCGCACCTTTGACGCTGATCTGACCGTCGTCGATCACGAGGTCGACGGGATCGGCCTCGAGGACCTCGCCGGCCCTCTCGAGCAGCATCCGGCGCATCGACGCGCCGGCCTTCGCGCTGGCATTCCCAACATGCACGGCCGAACGGCTTCCGGCGGTGAGCTCGGCGACGGGAACATGGCTCGTGTCCGCGGCGGTCACGGTGATCTTTTCGGCGGGCCAGCCGAGCCGGTCGGCCGCGACCTGCGCGGCGATGGTCTGATGTCCCTGGCCTTGCGGCGTCGACCCGATCCACATCTGCGCGCTTCCGTCCTTGTTGATGCGCAGCTTCGCGGGCTCGCCGCGTCCGAATGACGTCGACTCGACGCAGCATGCGACGCCAACCCCGACGAGACGTCCGCCGGCGGTGATTGTTCTTGTGTCACCGAGCTTTTCCAGGGCGAGCTCGAGCAGCTTCGGGTAGTCGCCGCTGTCGTAGACGAGCCCGCGGCGGCCGGCTGGGAAGCCAGTAGTGAACGGGATCTGCTCCGGCTGAATCAAATTGCGACGCCTCAGCTCCGCAGGGTCGATGTCGAGGGCCTGCGCGAGCCGGTCCATGGCTCGCTCCATCGCGTAGTTTCCGAGCGGCCTGCCCCCGCCGCGCACAAATCCGGTGGGGACGGTGTTGGTGTAGATCAGCTGCGCCTCGACGTCCATCGCGGGAAGGACGTACGCGGAGAGCATGTGCATGATGATCAGGTCGGGCTGTCCCGCGCCCGATCCGGCGTACGCGCCGAGGTCGTGAACCAGGCGTCCGCGCAGACCACGGAGCTTGCCGTCTCTGTCCGATGCGATCTCGAGCTCGATCAACGAGCCGTGTGCCTGCGAGGTGGTGGCTCCGTCCTCGCTTCTGGTCGCGACCCAGCGCGCGGGGCGGTTGAGCCTCTTGGCGGCGGACGCGACCAGCACCTCTTCTGGGAACGGCGAGCCCTTCGCGCCGAATCCACCGCCGACGTCTTCCGCGAGCACCCTGACCTCTTCCTCCTCGAGGCCGAGGGCGCCGCTGATCGTTTCACGCACCCCAAAGACGTTCTGGGTCGACGTCCAGATCTTGAGGCCATCGCCGTCGGGGGCCGCCGTGACGGCGCGAGGCTCCATCGCCGCGCCGCCGATCCGAGACGCGGTGAGATGAACTTTCGCCGTCACGCTGTCCTTGCCGAATGCCGCCCCGATGTCGCCGAACGTCGCGTGGTGCCGGCGCGCGTAGTTGTCGCTCATGTCTTCGTGGACTTTTGCTGCGCCGGCCCTGATTGCCGTCTGCACGTCACCGACCCCTGGAAGCGGGTCGAGCTCGGCGAAGATCTGCTCGGCGGCATCCTTCGCCTGGTACTCGGTTTCCGCCACGACGACTGCGAAGGCTTCGCCGACGTAATTGACCTCTTTGTCGTTGAGGATCGGTCGCGGCCTCGCGATCAGGTCTTCGGGGCCCCACTCGCGCATCTCGAACGACGACTCGTCGAGGTCCTTGGCCGTCCACACGGCGATGACGCCGGGGATCTTCCTCGCGGGCTCGGTGTCGATGGCGTTGATACGGGCGTGGGGAAGAGGCGAGCGGGCGAAAGCGACGTGGACGAGCCCTTCGAGCTTGATGTCTCCTGCGAAGCGACCGCGACCGGTGATGAGTCGCTCATCTTCGACGCGGCGCATGCGCCGGCCGATGTATGGAGCCATCGCTCCTACAATAAGTCGTTCGTTTTCGCGGTTCCGCCGCGGGCGGCTAGCTCAGCTGGGAGAGCGCCAGCTTGACATGCTGGAGGTCGGGGGTTCGAAACCCTCGCCGCCCACCAATCGGGTTTCGCGACCGAGGTGTCGGCAATAATCGATGGGCGCGGCCCGGTCGTCTAGTTGGTCCAGGACGCCACCCTTTCAAGGTGGAGATCAGGGGTTCGAATCCCCTCCGGGCTACCACTTCACGCGAAAGCGGGCGTAGCACAATGGTAGTGCGCCAGCCTTCCAAGCTGGTTACGTGGGTTCGATTCCCATCGCCCGCTCCACGCCTTGCGCCGACCCCCGGATAGTCGCGCCTATCCGAGGTTGTGGGCCCCGCCAAGGCCTGATAAACCGGACAAACGCAACCTATGCGAATAGAGTTCGAACATGGAAGGCGAAGGACCTGGAGAAGGACGGCTCGACCAACCTGGCGGCCCGTCGTTACCCGTCGGGGATCCCTTCAACCCGGACTCGCCGACAGAGAACTACAAACAGCAGCGGCTCAACGCGAACCTGCGTCGCGGCGGGCGCGGCTGCATGGTTCCCTGGATACTGATCGCCTCGACGACCCTGGTCTCCGTCCTCGCGCTAGCCGGTCGATAGGAAGACGTTCTTCAGCTCGGTGTAGTGGTCGAGCGCGTTTGGGCCCAGCTCGCGCCCGATGCCCGATTGCTTGAAACCTCCGAACGGCGTCGTCACGCGCACTGACGTGTTGGAGTTGATCGAGATCGTCCCGGTCTCCAGCCCGCGCGCGACGCGCATCGCGCGACCGGCGTTCGACGTCCACACCGAGCCGCTCAATCCATAGATCGTGTCGTTGGCGATGCGAAGCGCGTCTGCTTCGTCCTCGAATGGAATCACGGCGACGATCGGACCGAAGATCTCCTCGCGTGCCGCACGATCGGATGGGGATACGGGCGAGAGCACGGTCGGAGCGAACCAGTAACCAGGACCGCTCGGCGCGCTGCCCCGAAAGGCCACGGGCGCCCCGTCCTCTATATATGTCGAAACTTTGGCGCGCTGATCCGCTGAGATCAGCGGTCCCATCTCGGTCGACGCATCGAGCGGGTCGCCGACACGTACAGCTCGTACGGCTTTCTCCAGCGCTGACATGAACCGCTCGACTGCCGACCGCTCGACGAGGATGCGGGAGCGCGCGCAGCAGTCCTGGCCGGCGTTGCCGAACACCGCCATCGGCGCCGACGCCGCGGCGCGTTCGATGTCCGCGTCGGCGAACACGATGTTGGCGGACTTACCACCGAGCTCCAGCGTCACGCGCTTGATCGACTCCGCCGCCAGCGCGCCAATACGCCGGCCGACCTCCGTCGAGCCGGTGAAAGCGATCTTCGCCACGTCTGGATGCTGGACGAGACGCTCGCCGACGATCCGGCCCGCTCCGACGACCACGTTGAGAACGCCCTCCGGGATTCCGGCCGAAAGCGCGAGCTTCTCCAACTCAATCGCGGTCAGCGGCGTCAGCGCCGCAGGTTTCAGCACGACTGTGTTGCCGGCGGCCAACGCCGGACCGACCTTCCATGAAGTGATGGCTATCGGGAAATTCCACGGCACGATCAACCCGACGACCCCGAGCGGTTCGCGAAACGTCATGTCGACGCCGCCCGCGACCGGGATGGTGTTGCCGAGCAACCGCTCTGGTGCGCCCGCGTAGTAGTTGAAAACGTCCACGACCATCCCGACTTCGCCGCGAGCGTCGGAGATCGGCTTGCCGGCGTTGCGCGCCTCCAGGACGGCGAGTCGATCGAGCGCGGATTCGACTTCCAAGGCGAACCGGCGCATCAGCTTCGCCCGGTCGTGCGGCGTGACCGCGCGCCAGGCCGGGAAGGCGGCTTTCGCGCGCGCGACCGCAGCGTCGGCGTCGGCGACGCCGGCCTCGGGAACGTCGGCGAGGACCTGCTCGGTGGCGGGCTCGATGACCTTCACGCCGACAAAACAATACTCACACGCGAATCCAAGCTCGTTTTGAGCTTGTGCCGGGACGATGCCGCGTATGGACAGAAGCAAGCTCATCCTGGTCGTTCTTGTCGCAGTCGCCGGCCTGTTCGGCGGCGGAGTCATTGGAGCGACCGCCGCATCGTCTCCAACGCCGACGCCGAATGCTCAACAGACTCCGCATTCCAACGAGACGCCGAGCCACGAGTCGGGTGAGAGCGCCGCGCAGGAGCAGGCGGAAAACAACGGCACGTTCCATCCGGGAGGCCCGGGAGGCGCAGGCTTCAACGGCGGTCATCCCTGCGGCGGACACTCGAACGAAGACGCGACCCACGAGAAGAGCGAATCGTCGAGCGTCGAGGCGAGTGAAAACGCCGCGTGTCCTCCAGCGCCCGCGAGCCCAAGCGCGACCAGGTAAGTCGTTAAGCTCGGCCGGGTGGCTGAGCGCATTCGGGTCTACATAGAGGCCGGCGGCAAGCGCACGTTTGCGAGCGCCGCCGACTGGCCCGGATGGTCGCGATCCGGGAAGGACGAGAAATCCGCGCTCGAGAATCTGGCCGCCTACGCGCCGCGCTACGCGAGGGTTGCGAAGCTCGCGCGCGTCCAGTTTCCGCAGGACGAACCGAGCTTCAACGTCATCGAGCGGCTCACCGGCAATGCGACGACGGACTTCGGTGCACCGGGGATCCCCGCGAAGAACGAGTCGAAGCCGATGACCGACCACGAGGCCCAGCGCGTGGTGGCGCTGCTCGAAGCGTCGTGGAAGTATCTCGACAACGTGCGCGCCAAGGCGCCCGAGGAGCTTCGCAAAGGTCCTCGCGGCGGCGGTCGCGACCGCGAAAAGATGTACCGGCATGTGCTCGACGCTGAGGTGGCGTACGCGCCCGCGATCGGTTTGAAGCTCAAGCAACCGGATCGCAAAGCGCTTCTCGAGGCGATTCGCAAACCGAACAAAGACACGAAATGGCCGGTCGCCTACGCGGTGCGGCGCATTGCGTGGCACGCGCTCGACCACGCGTGGGAGATGGAAGACCGCATACCCTAAACCCCCGTGGATGAGCAGAAGGGAGGCCTGCTCGTCGTCATGGCGCATCCCGACGACGAGTCGATGGGCTGTGGCGGACTGATCCTTCGTCACACCCGCAACGCGATCACGACGCGCCTGGTGTGTGCGACCTATGGCGAGAAGGGCTGGATGGGCAAGCCGCCGGGCGCGTATCCGGGCGAGCTGCCCGCGATTCGCGTCAAGGAGCTGGAGGAGGCGGCCGTCGCGCTAGGGCTGGCCGGCGTCGAGCTCTGGGACTATCCCGACGGCGGCGTTAAGGACTCCGACCAGCAGGAGATCACGCAGCGCATCTGGGAAGAGGTGACGAGGCGCCGGCCGCGAGTCGTGGTGGGTTGGGGGCCGACCGGCGCCTACGGTCATCCCGATCACATCGCGATCGGTGCGTGCACCGACTCGGCCGTGTCGGCGATGGCGGAGGGTGAACGTCCTGCGCTCTATCACCTCGCCAATGACCAGCAGGTCGCGGACTTCTATCGCGAGGCGCAAACGCTCACACGCGCGACGGCGGGATTCGAAGTCGAGGTCGACGATCACGTCGACGTCGTCATCGAGCTCGACGCCGACGAGGTGATGATGAAACTGCGCGCGATCGAATGCCACCGCAGCCAGCTCGAGGATTGGCGCATCGCGCTCCGCGACCATCCGCATCTGATGCAGCGGGGGTATGGCCACGAGCCCTACATCGCCGTATCGTCACGCGCGTCTGGTCTCACCGAGACCGGCTTGTTGGGAGAGTTTGCATGAGCTCGTTCTCGCGCACGGTCCGCGGCATGATCGAGTACCTCGAGCCGGTGCTCGAGTTCGTCGGCGGCCCGGATCCTGGGCCGCAAGCATCCGACTTCCGGTTCGGCAATCCGCAGGAGATGCCGCTGCCGGAAATCCAGGAGGCGATCGCGAGATGGGCGACGCCGAAAGACAAGGGCTGGTTCGCCTACAAGTTCAACGACCCCAGCGCGGTCAGAGTCGCCGTCGAATCCCTGAAACAACGGGTCGGAATCGATTTCGAGCCCGACGACATCGCGATGACGACCGGCGCGTTTGGCGCGCTCGCTACGGCGCTGCGCGCAGTCGTCGATCCCGGCGACGAGGTGATCTATCTCTCGCCGCCCTGGTTCTTCTACGCGCCCATGATTCTTTCGCTGGGCGCAAGACCTGTGCGGGTCGACATGACCCCGCCGCAGTTCGAGCTGCCTGTCGACGCGATCGAATGGCACATCACATCGGACACGCGCGCGATCATCATCAACTCGCCGCACAACCCGAGCGGCCGGATCTTCACGGACCAGGAGTTCGAGCGCTTGACTCACGTGCTCGAAGCGTCGCATCGCGAGATCTACCTGATCAGCGATGAGTCGTACAGCCGGATCCTGTTTGACGGCCGCGCCTTCACCTCGCCGCTGAAGCATTACCACCGCTCGTTCCTCGTCTACACGTACGGCAAGACGCTGCTCGCGCCCGGGCAGCGACTCGGTTACCTGGCCATGCCGCCGGAGATGCCGAATCGCGAAGACCTGCGGCAAGCCATTCGGGTGTCGCAGTTCGCTCTCGGTTATCCGATCCCCAATGCGGCGATGCAGTACGCGATGGGAGACCTCGAAAAGGCGAGCATCGATGTGGACGCGCTACAGAGACGTCGTGACGGGATCGTCAAAGCACTGACCGCCATGGGCTACGAAACCATCACTCCGGAGGGGACCTTCTACGTGATGGTGCGCTCACCGATCGCCGACGACGAGCAATTCACCAAGAGGCTCGCCGCCGAAGACGTGTTCGTCCTTCCCGGGCGCATGTTCGAATTACCAGGATGGTTCCGCCTCTCGCTGACCGCAAACGACGCGATGGTCGAACGCGCCCTTCCGGGATTCGAACGTGCACTCGAATCGGTACGAGTAAGCAGCAGATGATTGCCAGGCCATTCCTAAACAGAGCTGTCGCCAAATCGCAGCCACTCTCGGATAACCTTTAGCGCCTGATTCCGGGTTGCCGGGGTCTTTTATTCCAACTCGGGGGTATCCGCATGGACGTACAGGAGGCGGTGGCGGAAGGTACGGCTTCTGCTGAAAACGGCGAGGTCAAACGTGACGGCCGCAAGCAGTTTTCGATGGGCCCCAACGACATTCTCGAGGGCAAGCTCATCTACGACGGTTCGATCCACGCCGACGGTCAGGTGCAGGGCGAGGTTCGCGTGACCGGCAACATCGACGTCGCTTCCGGCGCCAACGTGCGGGCGGTGCTCGAGGGCGGGAACGTGACGTTGAAGGGGCAGGTCGAGGGCGCGGTCACCGCGCGCGACAAGCTGACCCTTGGCAAGAACGCTCGGCTCCAGGGCGACATCCAGGTCAAGCGCTTGCAGATCGACGACGGCGCGACTCTGAACGGCCACGTGCGCATGGGCGACTTTGAGCAGCAGGCGTCCGGCCAGTAGGGTCGAGACCGCGGTCCCGGCTGAAACGTCAACCGAAAACGGTTCGTCGAACGGTCAGCGCAACTCGGTAGTCCTCGGTCCGAACGACCGGCTGGTCGGTCAGCTGTACATCGAGGGCGACCTGCGCGTGTCAGGCAGTGTCGAGGGCGCGGTCGAGGCGACGGGCGATATCGAGATCGCGGGCGCGGGCAAGGTCAGCGGCACCGTGACGGCATACAACCGTTTGGTGGTCGGAAGTGACGCGTCGCTGATCGGCGGCGACGTTCGCGTCGCGCGACTCACCGTCGCAGACGGCGCGACTTTCTCGGGGCACGTGTCAATGGGCGGCCACGCGGCGACGGTGCCTGCGGACGCGGAACCCCCAACTGCCACTCCTTCGGAAGCCGCCGCCGAGACCCCTGACGAGTTCGGCACGCCGCGAGCAAGCACGGGCTGGAGCAAGCGCAAGAAGAAGTAGCCGGCTCACCTCCCCACGGAGTGGGGAGGTCGGCGCCGAAGGCGCCGGGTGGGGTGACGAGTCGCCTTAAAGGGCAGAGTTGGCACGGCTTCGCCTGACCGGCAGCCTCTTGTCATGGCGTTTCCGAAACGAACGCGCGCCCGTGAACTGCGCGCGAACATGACAGCCGTCGAACGGCGCGTTTGGTACCGGCTGCGCGGCAGGCAGGTAGCCGGCCACAAGTTTCGCCGTCAGTTTCCGGTCGGACCCTACTTCGTTGACTTCATGTGTCTCGCCGCCAGGCTGGCCATAGAGGTAGACGGCCCGCTGCACGAAGAGGAGTCGGACCGGAGAAAGAGCGCATATCTCGAATCACAGGGATTCCGCGTCGTACGAATGCCGGTCGAGATGATCGATGAACATTTCGAGGATGTCATCGAGAGCATCTGGCGCGAATTGAACAACCCGCCGACCCCACCCTAACCCTCCCCACTGCGTGGGGAGGGAATGCGGCGACTACTTCTTCTTCGGTTTCTTCGCCGGCACCTTGCGTGCGTGCTCGAGCGCACGTTTGATCAGGTCGCTCGGCGGCTTTTGCTGCCACGCTGCAGCACCGGCGTAAACGACGTAGCCCCCCATTTTGTGGCCGGCCACCGGTTCGAAGTCGCGTCCGCCTGACTTCTTCACCTTCGCGATCTCGTCCTCCGGGAGGCGAAGGATGAGCTCGTCGCCGAAGATCCCGACGAACATATTGCCGTTCACGAAGCCAGACATCTGGCCGAACATCGGCTTGATCGTTACGGCCGGCTCATCGGGAATCGCCCGCGCCAGCGCCGCCTTTGATTCTTCTGTCGGCTTGGGCATCTTCATCGGTCC
>DASTIX010000174.1:0-5722 GCA_035717165.1 Candidatus Dormiibacterota bacterium | reverse complement strand
TTCACGAAAACAAGAACCAGGTCGACACCGCCAATCTTCTGGGCGGCCCCAACGCCGTCTCGGCTGGCACAGAAGCCAAGCTCGAAGCCATCATCTGACTGCTGGATAGCTCGACCGCGTGAGTGACAGGTCCTTGGCCGGCGCCGATAGGTGCCGATCCCAACCAGGGGGGTGCGGTAGGCCACAGTCCCTCGGCTGGCTGGCACTGGACCCGGGCGACCACCCCTGGTTCCATGGCCAGGGCGGCGATCGCAGGGAGCGTGGTGGCGGATGGACGATGTGACGACGCTGCAGCGGGTGAAGGCTCAAGCCGAGGTACTGATACCCCTCGTCCGACGGCTTGAGTCGGAGATCGGGGTTGAGAGAGCCCGATCCATCGTGCGGGAGGTGCTCTCCGAGTACTACCGGTCTCTGGCGAAGGACTTCGTGGAGCAGTCTGGCGGTGACCGCTTGGCGGCTTTCGGCAAGTTCGCGGAATGGTTTGGTGTCGGCGAGGCGTTCGCAATTGAGCCTCAGGAATCGCCTCCGGGTCGCATTGATGTCAACGTCGTCCGCTGTGAGTACGCCAAGTTCTTCCAAGCGCTGAATGAGCCCGACTTGGGCTTTCTTCTCCTCTGCTCTGCCGACTACCCGATGTCCGAGGGGCTCGGAATGGGGCTGGAACGCTCGCAAACGATCATGCAGGGAGCGGATCATTGCGACTTCCACTGGATCTTGCCGGAAGCGCAGACAACCACTGACTGATCAGCATCTTCGACGGGAGTTTTGTCGTCTGAATCGGTAACCGATAGGTGCCGATCCGCGTCACTTCGGCTCAGGCGGTCATTGCAACGCTTCGGCGAGTGCTTCGGATGGTGTCTTCCATCCGAGTGTTTGTCGAGGGCGTCCGTTGAGTTGTCGGGCGACAGCGTCGAGGTGGTCTTCGCTGTGCACTGACAGGTCGGTGCCTTTGGGGAAGTACTGGCGGAGCAGGCCGTTGGTGTTCTCGTTTGATCCGCGTTGCCAGGGTGAGTGTGGGTTGCAGAAGTAGACCTGCACTCCGGTGTCGAAGGTGAACTTGGCGTGCCAACGCATCTCGAAGCCTTGGTCCCAGGTCAGGGACTTGCGCAGCTCGACCGGTAGTTGGCGGACCTTCGCGGTCAGCGCCGGGATGACCTCGGCGGTGCCAGCCCCCGGCGGCAGGTGCAGCAGCATCACGAACCGCGTCTTGCGCTCAACCAGGGTGCCGATGCAGGTCTTGTTGGCGCGACCCATGATCAGGTCGCCTTCCCAATGACCAGGCACCGCCCGGTCCTCGACCTCCGCCGGTCGGTCGCTGATCAGCACCATCGCCGGGATCTGCCCGCGACCGTCGCTCATCCGCGTCTGTGGGCGGCGCAACGCGCGACCGGTGCGCAGGCACTGCGTGAGGTCCTTGCGCAACGCGCCGCGCGCCTGCACGAACAGCGACGTGTAGATCGTTTCGTGCGACACCCGCAGCTCCGGATCGTCGGGATAAGCCGTCCTCAGCCTTGCCGAGATCTGCTGCGGCGACCAGCGCTGCTCGAGCCCGTCCTCGACCAGCTGGCGCAGCCGCGGGTTCGCGGCAAGCTTCGCCGCCTTCGGTCGGCGCATCGCGATCAGCGCGGCCTTGTCCGCCTTCGCCGCCCGGTAGTAGCGCCGCCCACCGTGACCGTTGACTTCCCGCGACACCGTCGAGGTTGGCCGGCCAAGTCCACGCGCGATCGAGGCGAACGAACACTGCGCCGCCAGCCCGCGGGAGATCTCCTCCCGCTCCGCCAACGACAGCCGAAGCGGTGACCGTGGCACTGGCGGCCGCGGACGAACACCACCCGACGATTTCAACCACTTGCGAGCCGCAGCGCGCGACACACCAGCCGCCGCACCGGCCTGCAACGGACGCTCGCCATAAGCCCGCGCCTGCCAGAACCGCTCACGAACCTCGAACGACTTCGGACGACGACCCACCGCCAACCCCCACGACTCGACGACCCTCAGAATCGCCAGTCGTTGCGATGACCGTCAGAAACCGCCACTCGTGACCAAGCCTCGCCGCTCACCTCCGTTGTTCAACCGGACCCAAGTTGCGATCATCCGCTTATGCGAAGGCGCCTGACTGTTGTTGGGATCGGCTTGGCGCTGACCGCTTCTGCAGTTCTCGGCGTCTACCCCTCCGATCAGTCCATGGCGGCGGTGTTCGGGCTCGCGGTCGACCTGGGTCTGCTTGTGTTAGCCGCCCGTGGGCGCCAGTGGGCATTGAATCTCCTGACGGCTTTCACCGTCTTCGGCGCTCTCTTGTTCCTGACCACCGGGGCGTTCCAGGTTGCGTCCGAGCCGCGTTACTTGTTGCGGGGAGTCGCGGAGACCTCGGCGGCAGTTCCTCTGTTCCGGGCGTGGCGGGCGACGAGATTCGTTCACTAGCCGTCGCGGATATGCCGGTCAGTGGTTGTGGTCATCGGTCCTTTCCGGTTGCGGGCAAGGACCTGTAGGCGCCGCCCGAATCGCCGCACGCCGGATGACGGCTGCTCACGCCTGCGGCAAAATCGGACCCGCATCGGCGCGTCGCGATCGGTCTGAAGAAAACTTCCGAAGTCGTTGTCGAAGAGCCGCTTACCTGATCGACGTACGCGCGAGAGAGCACCTCCCCCCAACCCGAAGGACTGATCAACATGCCGCGCTTCATGGGATTCGTGAAGATGGAAGAGGGCATCGGGGCGCCGCCGCAGGCGCTTTTCGACGCCATGGACAGTTACATCGGTGAGCAGGCGGCCAAGGGCGTGTTCCTCGATGGTGGCGGGCTGTTCGGCACCGAGGACGCCGTCAACTTCGTGGTCCGCAAGGGAGAGACCTCCCGCGTCGACGGTCCGTATGCCGAGGCCAAAGAGGTCGTTGGCGGCTTCGCGATCCTGCAGTTCGAAACGCTCGAGGAGGCCATCGCCGCCCAAGAGGAGTTCGCTCAGCTGCACGCGAAGTACTGGCCCGAATGCTCCATGGTCGCGACGCTGCGCCAGATCTCCGAGGCGCCACCCGAGGCATCTGTCGTCTGATCGACCCGTGCGCCGAGGAAGGTCGGACGCGTGCGATGGCGGCCTTCCTCGACCGGCGGCTCCTAGGCTGGATCTGTGCCAGCAGACGCCACCGCTCAGGCCATTACTGCCGCGTGGCGCGCCGAATCGAGCCGCCTCGTGGGCGCTCTGACCCGGATGACCCGCGACGTGCAGCTCGCGGAGGATCTCGCCCAAGACGCGCTGCTGGCCGCCCTGGAGCAGTGGCCGGCCGATGGCGTCCCAGCCAACCCGGCCGCCTGGCTGATGACCGCCGCCAAACGCCGTGGCATCGACCACTTCCGCCGGGCAGACAACCTGCGCCGCAAGACCGAAGAGCTCGGTCACTCCCTGCTCCAGGGGCAGGAGGAGCTGATGCCCGACCTCGACGCACAAGTCGACTACATCGAGGACGATGCGCTGCGACTCATCTTCTTGTGCTGCCATCCGTGCTTGACCCCCGAGTCCCGGGCTGCGCTCACGCTCCGCCTCGTGGGCGGACTCACCACGAGCGAAATCGCCCGCGGGTTCCTGGCCACGGAGTCCGCGATCGGCCAGCGGATCTCGCGCGCCAAGAAGACGCTCACTGACGCCCGGGCGACATTCGACCTCCCGACGGGTGCTGACCGGATCGAGCGCCTCGACGATGTGATGGCCGTGATCTACCTGATCTTCAACGAGGGTTACTCCGCCACCGCAGGCGATGACTGGATGCGGCCAGCCCTGGCACACGAAGCGATGCGGTTAGCCCGGATGCTGGCGGCGCTCGCACCCCAAGAGCCCGAGGTGTTAGGACTGCAGGCGCTCCTTGAGATCCAAGGCTCGAGAATGCCCGCCCGCATCAACGAACACGGCGAACCGGTTCTGCTGGAGGCCCAAGACCGCACCCGATGGGATCCGTTGCTCATCCGCCGCGGCCTGAACGCACTCCGGGAAGCCGAGCTGCTCGCCGCACGCGGTACGCCAGTCGGAAAGTACTTTCTGCAGGCCTCGATCGCGTCCGTGCACGCCCGGGCGAACCAAGCCGGAGACACCGACTGGGGTCAGATCGCCTCGTTGTACGACGTGCTGGGCGAGGCTGCGCCAGGGGCTGTCGTCGAGGTGAACCGGGCCGTTGCGCACGGGCGTGCATTCGGCCCCGACGCCGGCCTCGCCGTCCTAGAGAAGGTGAACGCCGAGGAGCTCGGTGACTCCCCTCTGCTCACCAGCGTCCGCGGCGACCTTCTCGAACGAGCGGGGCAGCACGCCGACGCAGCAAAAGCGTTCATGGAGGCCGCGGCACATACCCGGAACAAGGGCGAGCGAGCGCTGCTGCAACGTCGCGCGGCGGCAAATCTCGAGCGCGCGTCGACACCGGGTCGATAACGGCAGAACCTCTCTTCCCCGGTTGTCAGCGCTGATGGGGCCGTGATCGATAGGCCCGACACATCTCCGCGGTCAGGCGCGGACGGGAACTCCGGGCAGGTCAGCAAAGGCCGTTGCGTCAGTTGACACAACGAGCCTGTCGCGTGCGGCAGCGGTGGCCGCGATGATCAGGTCATGGGCGCCGCGCGGGCGGCCGCTGCGCCGGACGTGGGCGAGAAGGGTTGCGTGCATACGGGCGACTTGAACGTCGTAGTCCTCGATGGGAACGGTGTCCAAAACGCTGCGCACGAAGGCGGCGCGGGCTGGACGTCGGGCATCGTCGGCGAGTTCGACACCCACGAGCAGTTCCGCTGCCGTTACGGCGGCGATCGCAACGTCGTCTTCATCGGCGATCAGGCGATCGAGTCGCCGACCGCGTCGTTCTGCATCGATGAAGACCGTCGTGTCCAAGATCAGGCGGGCCACTGACGTTCCTGCGTCGTCAGTAGTTCGCGGACCTCGCTGAGGTCGGTTGCCCATTCTTTGTCCGGACGAAAGTGCCCAAGCAGCGCCTTGACTGCCGCGCCGGAGGTCCCTGCGGCCGGCTCGATGCGAGCGATGACTCGACCTCCGCGCGTGACGAAGAACGTCTCGCCGTCCTTCTCGACTGCGGTCAGCAACGCAGAGAATCCTCTGGCTGCATCGGTGGCCGTGACCTCTTTCACCAGATCAGATTATCTGATTCCGACACCTCCCGCAAGGTCATGGTCGAGTGTCAAGGAACGCCCCGAGTCGAGCACACTGGCCGCTGGCGTCCGATGCCCCTTACCGGCACTTCCTCGTCCGCCCTTGCTCGCAGCCTCAGGCCATGGGCCTGTCATTACAACGAGTCGGCGCCGAGGCTAGCGACCATCGTGGATCGAGAGCCAACGTAGGGTTCGGCGCCTCATCTACCGTCATCTTGTGACCGAGGTTGTCTTCGAACGGATCGCTCCCGTTATCACCGTGCACGATGTGGGCGCAGCACTTACTCGCTACCGTCAACTCGGGTTTGCCATCGAACTAGACGAGCCGGCTAACTATGGGTTCGTCACGCGCGGCCCAGTGCAGCTGCATCTCGCGCCGAACGACCCGAACGAGCCAGGCGAGACGGGAGGCGTGGTGTACCTCTACGTATCAGACGCCGAATCTCTGCATGCCGAGTGGGCCGCACATGCGCCTGGACTGACGGTGTGAGCGACGACTCCGCTCGCCGAGGGCCAGCCATCGCACTCCTGGTTGTATCCCTGGTCCTCTTAGCGTTTACATTTCTCGCTGCCTTCACGATCTACGGT
>DASTIX010000173.1:0-27269 GCA_035717165.1 Candidatus Dormiibacterota bacterium | reverse complement strand
GATTCGATTCGATTCGCCGAGACTCCGCTCGCCGGTCAATCGATCCTGCAGTACGCCAAGGAATCGGATGGGGCGAAGTCGTATCGGGCGCTCGCCAGCGCCGTCATGCAGAATCACCGGGTTCAGGACTGAGGATTTAGGCGATGCCGAACTTCAAGCGCGTGTCACTCGTCGGGTCCGAGGAGCTTTTTCGTCCCACGCGACCGCAGGTTGTCGCGGACACCGACGACGTGATCAAGGAGACGGTCGACCGTCCCGGTCGCGCGAAGGAGGCCGTCTTGAAGACGCTCAACTTCACAGAGGAAGAGATGGCGCTTCTGCTCGACGCGGTGCAGGTCGCGAAATATCCCGACCGGCCGCGGCCCAAGCCGCCGCTCGACCGCTTCGACGCGCTCGACGCGCTTCGGCAGAAGATCCAGGCGGCTGCGGAAAGCTAGAGGCGCGACCGAAAACCGTCGCCGAGAGATTCGGCGATCCAGGTGGTCCAGATTCGGGCGAAGCGACGAGCAGCGCACCGAGCGCAAACCTGCTGGGGTCCCCGCGCCGTGGTTGCGCGGGGGTGACGAGCAGCGTAGGAGCTGAGCCCGAAGATGGGCCGCATGGGCGCCGAAGATCCGGCGGCGGGTTTTCCGGGCGCGCCTCCTAGTAGCGCTTTCGGGAGCGGCGCCGGATGTAGCCGTACACCCAGAACAGGCAGATCAAGAGAAGGCCTAGCGAGAATCCAACAGCGGCGGCTCTGTCCATTCATGTAAATACTGACTGGTGGGCAAGCTGTCGATCGTCAAGGTCCGGCTCGACCGAGACGTGAACTCATACATCGTCTCCGACGCCGCGACCAAGGAGGCGGTGGTCATCGACCCCGGCCAGCCCGCGGAGAAGATCGTCGAACAGGCCGCGGGGATGACGGTGAAGTTCATCGTGGCGACGCACGGTCATCCCGGCCACGTGGGCGGCAAGGACGAGGTGAAGGCGGTGACCGGTGGGTTGACCGGCATCCACACCGCCGACGCCAAGCAGTTCCTCCGTTCGGCGGACCGCTACCTGATCGACGGTGACGAGCTCGAGTTCGGCGAGTTCAAAGTGCAGGTCCTGCATACGCCGGGACACACTCCGGGCAGCGTCTGTTTCGTCGTCGCCAACCACGCGTTCGTCGGCGACACGATCCTCGCCGGCGGCATCGGCAAGCAGAGCCCGGAGACGGACCTGCGCCGGCAGATGACGAGCATCATGACCAGGCTTCTCCGCCTACCACCGGCGACGGCGCTGTATCCCGGTCACGGACCCGCCACGAGCCTGGAGCGGGAGTGGGCGCAGAATCCGATCTTCCGCGGCGCCGGAGTGCGGGGCTAGGAGCGCCTAGCCTCCGGTCAGAAAGCTCAGGTCGATCATCGTCACGCCCTGGTCGGCGTTGACCGCGATCGTGCCTGTTTCGTGGGCGTTGCTCTTGCGGGCGAACGCCCCCGCGAACGCCGGTCCCGAAGGTGACGGCGAGTTGTTTACGGTCAGGGCCCAGTCGCCCAGGTTCAGCTCCTTCAAGTAGAACGCCTTGACCTTGTTGGGATCATCCGTGGTCTCCCACTCCAAACCCCACGCGACCTGCCCCGTGGATGTGAACGAGGCGCCCGCGGTCAGCCTCGCCTTCGGATACACCGGGACGTCGGTCGGGAAACCCAGCGGCATCGGAACCTCGGCGTCGAGCGTCCCAGAAGCCTTGGCGAGCGGCGAGCCGTTGGCTGCGCTCGGGCTCGGGCTGGCGGCGGCGGAAGCAGCGGCCTTGTTGCCCATGCCCGGGATGTGCGAGCACGCGGTGCCGAGCAGTACGGCCGCGAACACGATGACCAAGACCCGCATCGCTCAGGTCAACGCGCAACTAATGCCGGACGGACCATTCGACCTCGCGGCCGGTCTCCCGCAGGCTCGCCCCGAAGGAACACCTCCTCGATCGCGAAGTCGAACTCGTGGCCTTCGAGCGCGCTCAGCTTCTGGCGCGACCTCATTCCGGCCGAGGTGACCTTGGTCTTGGCTTTGGGGTCGACGATCACGAGATCCGCGTCGAACCCCGGCGCGATCGCGCCCTTGCTGTTCTCGAGGCCGGCGAAGCTCGCGGGGGCCTGACTCACCCATCGCGGCGCCAGCCAGACGTCGCCCATCTCGCCGGCGATCTGGAGCGCGCTGAGGTAGAGGGTCTGGACGCCCGGACTGCCGGCCGGCGCGGCGTC
This sequence comes from Candidatus Dormiibacterota bacterium, assembly GCA_035717165.1. GTDB lineage: Bacteria > Chloroflexota > Dormibacteria > Dormibacterales > Dormibacteraceae > 40CM-4-65-16. Next base: position 25,050 of record DASTIX010000173.1, on the reverse strand, counting down.
CAGCTCGCGCGCCTTCTCTTCGTCGGTGTGCGGCGCGTGGTCGGTGCTGACCATCGTGATGACCCCGCGGCGGAGGCCGTCGCGCAGGGCCTGGCGGTCGCCCTCGGTCCGAACCGGCGGGAGCATCTTCATGGCCACCCCGAGGCGCTCGAAGTCGCGCTCGGTGAGCAGGAGGTACTGCGGGCACGTCTCCAGCGTGAGCAACGTTCCGTTCTGGATCGCGTCCTCCGCCGCCTGAAGGCCGGCGGCGCTCGAGAGATGGGCGATGTGCAGGTGGGCGCCTGCGTCCCGGGCCACCGCCGCGGCCGCTGAGACGGCCACGGCCTCGGCTTCGGGAGGCCTGGAGTCGAGGAGGTCCCGGTAGCTCAGGTGTGGACGCCGGAACGCCGCGAGCACCGTCGGGTCCTCGGCATGGATGGCGAGTGGCAGGCCCAGACGGGCTACCGCCGGTGCCAGCCGGGCGAGCGTGCCGTAGTCGGCCGGCGGCTCGAGATCCGGATCGTCGACGCCCGGCGAATAGAGGACCTGCTTGCGGGTGAGGCTGAACGAATACGCGAGGTAGGCCTTGAAGCCGACGGCGCCTGCGGCGGCCATGCCTTCGAGCTGATCGGACGTGGTGCTCGAGCGGATCAGGCCCCACAGCCCGAAATCGACGAGCGCCTTGCTGCGCGCGAGCGCCGACTTGGCTTCGAGCACGCCGGCGTTCTCGACGGCCGGGACGGTGTTCGGCATGTCGAGGACGACCGTCACCCCGCCGGCGGCGGCGGCGGCGGTCAGGGAGCCGAAATCCTCCTTCTCCGGAAATCCTGGGTCGCGGCTGTGGACGTGCACGTCGACCGCGCCGGGCAAGACGTACTTCCCTTTCGCGTTGACGGTCCGGCCGGGAGAGGTAAGCCCGGCGTCGACGCGAGTGATGACTCCGTCGCTGACCAGCACGTCGACCTCGCGCGGGCCGTCGGGCGTGTAGACGGTGCCGCCGCGGACGAGAAGCTCAGTCAAGCTCGAGGTCCGCGATGCGGAAGAGAGGCGAATACGGGATCCCGGCGGCGCGAATGTTGTCCTCGCCACCCTCACCGCGGTCGAGGACGACCACGAGGTGAATCACGTCGAGGCCGGCGTCGCGCAAGACCTGAATCGAGCGCAGCGAGTCGCCGCCTGTGGTCACCACGTCCTCGATGACCGTGACCCGCTCGCCCGCGTTGAAACGGCCTTCGAGCTGCTTGCCGGTGCCGTAGCCCTTCGGTTCCTTGCGGACCAGCAGCAGCGGTAGACCGCTCTCCATCGAGACCGCACCACCGAGGAGCACTGCGCCGAGCTCGGGCGCGGCGAGCCGTTGCGTCTCTTTCGGCACGAGCCGGGCAAGCTCCGCGCCGATGCGCTTCAGCAGCTCCGGATCGGTCTCGAAGAGGAACTTGTCGAAGTAACGATTGGAGCGCTTGCCTGAACGAAGGATGAAATCCCCTTTGAGGTAAGACGCGCGGACGAGGTCGCGCGCGAGCGCCTGCCGCCCCCCGATCACGCCCTCAATCTAGCCGATTGCCGCGATAGTCCGGACTAACGCCTGAATCGAGACGTCCGAACGGGGTGATAGTCCGGACTGACGCGCATGTCAGTGCGTGGCGTCACTCGAGCGGATAGAAGCACGCCGCCATGTGATCGTCTCCGAACGACTCGAGCGGCGGCACCTCCTCCGCGCAGTGCTCTTTGGCGCGCGGGCAGCGCGTGCGAAACCGGCAGCCGCTCGGCGGGTTGACCGGCGACGCGACGTCACCCTGGATGATCGTTCGCTCGCGCTGCATCTCCACGACCGGATCGGGAATTGGAATCGCCGACAGCAGCGAGCCCGTGTACGGATGCCGCGGCCGCTTGTACAGCTGCAGCCCCGGCGACACCTCCATGATCTTGCCGAGGTACATCACGGCGATCCGGTTGGAGATGTGCTTCACGACCGACAGGTCGTGCGCGATGAACAGGTAGGTCAGGTTGAACTTCGACTGCAGGCGCTCGAGCAGGTTGATGATCTGCGCCTGGATCGACACGTCGAGTGCCGAGATCGGCTCATCGCACACGATGAAGCTCGGCTCGACCGCAAGCGCTCGCGCGATGCCGATCCTCTGCCGCTGGCCGCCGGAGAACTCGTGCGGATAGCGATCGACGAAGCGCGGGTTCAGACCGCACACGCGGAGCAGCTCCTGGATGCGGTCCTGGCGCGCCTTGCCTTTCGCGAGACCGTGGACGTCGATCGGCTCGCCGACGATGTCGCCGACCGTCTGCCGCGGGTCGAGCGAGGCGTACGGGTCCTGAAAGATCATCGCCACGTCGCGGCGGAGCGCGCGGAGCTTCTCACCGCGCAGGTGTGTGATGTCCTCGCCCTTGAAGACGATCTTTCCGCCTGTCGGCTCGATCAGCCGGATGGCGGTCCGGCCCAGCGTCGATTTGCCACAGCCGGACTCTCCGACGAGCCCGACGGTCTCGCCCGTCTTGACCTCGAGGTCGACGCCATCGACTGCGTGCACGTGGCCGACGGTGCGCTGAAGCACTCCAGACGCGACGGGGAACCAGACCTTCAAGTCGCTGATCGACAGCAGTGGGTCGGACGACGTCCACGCGCGCGTCAGCGTCTTGGTCGCGGTGGTTGTCTCAGGCACCTTTTAACTCCGCGCCAGACTGGGTCACCCAGCACGACGCCTGCTGCGTGTCGTTGACCATCTCCAGGTGCGGCACGTCGCGCGGGCATCGTTCCACGCGAAACGCGCAGCGTGGGTGAAAGGCGCAACCACTCGGCAGGTCGATGAGGCTCGGCGGCAATCCCTCGATGGGCTTCAAAGGCTCGTGCCTGTCGGCGTCAAGGCGAGGGATCGAGCGCAGCAGCGACCACGTGTACGGATGCTTCGGATGCGCGAAGACGTCCATCGTGGGACCGGCTTCGACGATCTTGCCGGCGTACATCACGATGATCCGCTGGCACATCCCGGCGACCACTCCGAGGTTGTGCGTGATCAGCATCGTCGCCGTGCCGAACTCGCGGTTGACGTGGCGAAGCAAATCCAGGATCTGCGCCTGAATCGTCACGTCGAGCGCGGTCGTCGGCTCGTCCGCGATCAGCACCGCCGGCGTCGTCGTCAGGCCCATCGCGATCATCACGCGCTGGCGCATACCACCCGAGAACTGGTGCGGATAGTCGCGCGCGCGGTGCGCCGCGGACGGAATCCCGACGCGTCCGAGCATGTTCACGGCGGAGGCCAGCGACTTCTTGCCATCCCATCCGTGGTGAAGGCGCAGCGGCTCGGCGACCTGCCAGCCCGTGCGATACACGGGGTTCAGCGAGGTCATCGGGTCCTGGAAGATCATCGCGATCTCCTTGCCGCGAATCTCGCGCATCTCCTCTTCCGTGTTCTTGACGAGGTCGTGTCCTTTGAAGAGGACGCTGCCTCCGGCGATCTTGCCGGGCCGCTGCAACCGCATGATGCTGAGCGCCGTCACGGACTTGCCGCAGCCCGACTCGCCCACGATGCCGAGCGTCTCGCCGGGATAGAGCTCGAAGGACACACCGTCGACGGCCTTGACCACGCCTTCCTTGGTGTTGAAGACGGTGCGGAGGTCTTTGACTTCGAGGAGCGGTTCCGTCACGACTTGAGGCGCGGGTCGAATGCGTCCCGGACCGCGTTGCCGAAGATGTTCGAGCACAAAACGGTGACGAAGATCATGATCCCGGGGAAATAGACCAACCAGGCGGAGTGGTAGAAGTAGCTCTCCGCGTTGGTCAGCATGTTGCCCCAGCTCGCGGTCGGTGGTTGGATGCCGAGGCCGAGGAAGTCGAGCGCCGCCTCGATGAGGATGATCTGGCCGACCCCTAGGCTCGCCGCAACGATCAGCACCGGCAGCACGTTGGGCAGAAGGTGCCGGATCATCACCCGCACGTCACGCGCACCGATCGAGCGCGTGGCCATGATGAAATCCCGCTGCTTCACCGAAAGCACCTCGCCCCGCACAAGGCGCGCGACGTTGCCCCATCCGACCGAGGCGATGATCAGCGCGAGCGTCACCGGCGTCGGGTGGATGAGGATCGACATCAGGATGAAGAGAAAGATCGCCGGGATCGCCAGCACCATGTCGACGAAGCGCATCAAAGCGTCGTCGGCCCAACCACCGTAGTAGCCCGCCGCCATTCCCACCGCGGTGCCGGCGGTGAGCGCGATGCCGACGGTGAGGAAAGCCACGCCGAGCGTCACCCGGCCGCCCCAGATGAGCCGGGTCAACGTGTCGCGGCCGAGCTCATCGGTCCCGAGCAGGTGAGTGCCACCCGGCGGCCTGAAGGTCGACAGCAGGTCGACGCTCTGGGGCTCGAAGTGGGTGAGCACCGCGGAGAAGAGGGGCGCGAGGATCGCTACCACCGCGAAGATGAGGATGAGGACTCCGGCGGCCATGCCGATCGGGTTGTGGCGAAGGCGTTCCCAGGACTCGTTCCAGTAGCTCTGTGCGGGGCGGCCCGCGGCGGTTTCGACTGCCGCACCCGGCATCTCAATTTCGGCGACCCGGCTCGGACCGATCATCCGTAACGGATGCGTGGATCGAGGACCCCGTACAGGAGGTCCGCGATGAGGTTGCCGGCGATCACGAGCAGCGTGGCGAAGAACGTCACGCCCATCACGGTGGTGTAGTCGTATTGGAGCGCGCGCTCGAATGCGAGCTTCCCGATACCCGGCCAGCCGAACACGACCTCGACGACGAGGCCGCCGCTCACGAGTCCGGGCAGCTCGAGGCCGATCAGCGTGATCAGCGGAATGAGCGCGTTGCGGAGGCCGTGCAAATAGACCACGCGCCGCTCGCTCATGCCCTTGGCACGCGCCGTGCGTATGTAGTCCTGCGACAGCACCTCGAGCATGCTCGATCGGATGAACCGCGACCACGTCGAGATGTAGAAGAACGAAAGCACGGTCGCGGGCAGGATCAGATGCTCCAGGCGGTCGAAGAAGTCGCCGCCGTTGACAGCGCTGTAGGCGCCACTCGAGGGCAGCCACGGCAGGCCGTGCTGCTCGAGCGTGACCGAGAAGATGAGGATGAGGATCAGGCCCATCCAGAACTGGGGTACCGCGAACCCGGCCACCGAGACGACGGTCATCGTGTGGTCGGTCTTCGAGCCGTGACGCAGCGCCCCGATCACTCCCACGGGGATCGCGATGATCACGCCGATCACGATCGCGGTCAGCGTCAGCTCGATCGTGTTCGGGAGGCGGTCGAGGATGTGGCTGGTGACGGTGCTGCCGTCGATCATCGAGTGGCCGAAGTCGCCGTGGAGCACGCCCCAGATCCAGGTCATGTACCACTGCCACCCGGGACGGTCGAGACCAAGATCGGCCCGGAGGCGCGCGATGTCCTCGGGCCTCAGCGCGGGGTTGAGGTCGATGCCGGGCACGTACGACCCGCTCGTCGTCTTCATGAGGGCGAGCGTGATCGCCGTCACCCCGAGGACGACGATGATGGAGGCGAGGAGCCGCCGGGCTACGTACTTCGCCAGCATCTGCTGCTAGTACTTAATCCTGGCGGCCCCCGAAATACCTCCTGTCACGCCTTATTTCCCGTCATTGACCCATACGTTGTGGTTCCACGGCCGCAACCCGTACTGGTTGAACGGCCCGAAGTCGGTCCCCTGGACGCGCGTGTTGACGCCCCAGATGCCGTGGGCGAAGTTGAGGATCGGGGCCGGCACCTGGTCCGACATGATGTCCTGGAACTGGTAGTAGAGCTGCTTGCGCTTGTTCTGGTCCAGCGTCACGAGCGCCTGGTCCAGGAGCGAATCGACCTGGTCGTTCTTGAAGAAAGCGCCGTTGAAGCCACCTGGCGCGGTGTTCCGGGAGTGGAACAGCGGAGCCTCGTCGGGATCCACCGACCAGTTGAAGCCGACCAGGAACATGTCGAACGTCCGGATGTCGACGATCTGGCTCACCAGCTGCGGGAACTGGATCAGCGACGGGGTGGCGCTCACTCCAATGGCGCTCCACGCCTGCTGCATGTAGGTCAGCGTCGACTCGCGCTGCTTGTTGCCGGCGTTGGTGATCATCGTGAACTTGAGCTTCAAGCCGTTCTTGGCGCGGATGCCGTCAGAACCCTTGGTCCAGCCCGCTGCGTCGAGCATCGACTCGGCCTTCGCCTTGTCGAAGTTGTAGACGACCTGCGGCTTGGCCTTGTAGGCCCACGACGTTGGCGGCTCCACCGAGTCCGCAGCCGTCGCGTGACCGAAGTAGATCGCCTGGTTCATCGCGTTGCGGTCGAGCGCGTAGATGAGCGCCTGGCGAACCGCCTTGTCCTGGAACAGCGGCCCCGCCGGCTTGCTCGGGTCGAGCTGGTACGCGTAGAAGTTGAAGCTCGGCACCGGGAACTCGGATCTCGCGACCGTCGACGTTCCAGACAGTGAGTCGTATTGCCCTGGGTCGATCGGGCCGATGTCGATCTCACCGGTCTTGAGCTGGTTGGTGACCGCGACGGAGTCGGGAAGGACTTTGTAGATCCATTGGTCGAGGTACGGCGCGCCCCCCCAATAGTTGTCGTTTCTCGCCATCGTGACCTGCTGCCCCTTCTGCCAGCTCACGAACTTGAAGGCGCCGTTGGACACGCTCGGCGCGGTGTTGAAGTCGGCGGTGTTGAGCGCCTTGCCGTCCATCTGGCCGAGCACGTGCTTGGGAAGGATGCCGTAGTTGCCGTGGCTGGCGAGGAACGGCGCGAAGACCTGCGTGGTCGTGATGATCACCGTCTGCGCATCCGGCGTGTCGATGCTCTTGATGTACTTGGAGAGGTCGCCACGCCGCGGGGAGGCGAAGTCCTTGTACGCCGGGTCGTAGGCCAGGGCATACGTGAACTTCACGTCGTCAGACGTGAGCGCCTGGCCATCCGACCACTTCAGGCCGGAGCGAAGCTTGAACGTGTAGGTGAGGCCGTCGCTGGACGTCTTCCAGCTCTCGGCCACCGCCGGGATTATCGTCCCGTCCTTCTTCTGGTTGGTGAGGCCATCGAACATCAGGCCGATGCACTGGTTGCTCGCGGTGTCGCTGCTGAGCATCGAGTTGAAGGTGCGGATGTCGGTGAAGTTGCCCTCGACCACGTGGCCGCCCTTCTTGGCCGTCGTGCCCTGGTTGTTGCTGCTGCTCGTGCCGGCGCACGCCTGCAGGAACTCGACGATGCCGCCGCTGAAAGCCATGAAGGCGGCGGCGCCGCCCGCACGTCTCAGGAAGTCACGTCTGGACCACGCTTCGAGAAACCTCTCGAACTGGGCAAACCCCTGATCGTCCGCGTCCTCGTCTCGGCTCATCTGCTTTCGAACCTCCCCGTTCGTTCGCCCTGCGTCCCTACGTGGGCCATCCGGGCGCTTGCATTTCCCCGCGATGATTATGAAGAGTTGTGTCAACCGGTCAAAAAAGAAGTTCGATGGGCGCCGGATTCGCGATAGGCGTTGCCCGGGTCGTCCTTCACCTGCCTGAGTCCGGCTCGCTGAAGTCGAAGAGGCAGATCGTGAGCGGATTGCTGCGCCGCCTCCGCTCCGAGCTGAAGGTCGCGGCGGCCGAGGTGGGCGAGCTCGACCGCTGGCAGCTGGCCGAAGTCGTGGTGGCCACCGTGAGCGGCGACGGCCGGCAGGCCGACCGAGTGCTGGCGGCCGCGCTGTCGTTCATCGAGGCGCACAGCGACGGGGCGGTGATCAGCGACGTCTCCACGGAGCTGGTGAAGCTTTGAAGACCGTGTCGTTGGTCGACGAGTTCGAGGAGTCGCTGCCCTTCGATCTCGATCCGTTTCAGCGCGAGGCCATCGAGAAGCTCGACGGCTCGAGCGGTGGCGTGCTCGTCGCTTCTCCGACGTCGAGCGGCAAGACGATCGTCGCCGAGTACGCGATCTTCCGCGCCCTGCGCGAGGGCACGAAGGTCCTGTACACGACGCCGCTCAAGGCGCTGAGCAACCAGAAGTTCCACGACTTCGTCCGCGCATATGGCGAGTCCATGGTGGGCCTCGTCACCGGAGAGAACACCATCAACGACGACGCTCCGGTCGTGGTCATGACGACCGAGATCCTCCGCAACCTCATCTACGAAGATCCGGCGCGGCTCGACCTCGTCCGCTACGTCGTGCTCGACGAGGTGCACTACATCGACGACTTTCCGCGCGGCTCGGTGTGGGAGGAGATCGTCATCCAGGCGCCGCGGACGATCAAGCTGGTCGGCCTTTCCGCAACGATCGGCAACTACAAAGAGATCGCGGACTGGATGGCCGAGAACCGCGGCGGTATGGAAACGGTGTTCCATGACGTGCGGCCGGTCGAGCTGAAGATGTGGCTGGCGATCAACAACCACTTCTATCCCCTGTTCAAAGAAGACGGCGGAATCGATCAGCGCACCTGGAGCAAGGCGGCGCAGGAAGAGGAAGCGTCATATCGCATCGGCGGCTACAAGCGCCTCCCCTCGAACGACCTGCTTCACGTCGTCGAAGAGCTGCGCCGGTTCGAGATGCTGCCGGCGATCTACTTCATCTTTTCTCGGCGCGGATGCCGGGAGGCACTGCAGCGCTGCGCGTATCACGACCTCGACCTGACGAACAGCGAGGAGAAGGACGCGATCGATCGCGTCGTCGCCGAGCGCCTCGCCATGCTGACCGACCGAGACGAGGAGGCCCTGTTCAAGCGCATGGCCGACGCTCGATTGCTCCGCCGCGGGCTCGCCGAGCACCACGCGGGATTGCTGCCGTACCACAAGGAGATGGTCGAGCAGCTTTTTCAGCGCGGCCTGATCAAGGTCGTGTTCGCGACCGAGACGCTTTCGCTCGGCATCAACATGCCGGCGCGTGGCGTCGTCGTCTCATCGTTCACGAAATTCGACGGCGTCAACTTCTCGACGCTGACGACGGGCGAGCTGACGCAGCTCATGGGACGCGCGGGCCGGCGCGGCATCGACACGATCGGCCACGGCGCGATCCTCAAGGAGTCGGACGTCGAGGTCGGGACGATCTACGAGGTGGCGATGGGACCGACGCTCGTGGTCGAGTCGAAATTCCTGCCGAGCTACAACATGGCGCTCAACCTGCTGCGGGTCTACACACCTGAGGAGGCCGAGGCGCTGATGCAGCGTTCGTTCGGGCAGTTCCAGAAACGGCTCGCATCGGTGGAGACAGATGAGCGCCTCACCAACGTGCGCGAGCAGCTGGCCGACGCCAAGCGGACGTGGGACGACCCCGATGTCTCGATCGAAGACGTGGGCCAGTACTTCAAGCTGGAGGATCGGAGGCGTTCGATCCGGATCGAGCTCCGGCGCCTGCGGCGCGAATCCGGAGGGCGCGAGCGCGGACGCCGAGGTCGCGGACGCGCGCCATCGCACGGCAATCGCATCGTGCACCGCCTCGAGGTCGAAGCCAAGGGATTGCTCGAGCGCCAGCGCAAGCTCAAAGTCGTGCGTTCGCCGCGTTTCGGCGAGCTGCTGCACCGCTACGGTGAGATTCGCACTCTGCAGCAGGAGCTCGAGCGTGGGCAGCGCGAGGTCACCGGCCAGATGGACGAGTACGCGCGCAAGCTGCGCCGTCTTGCGCGCATCCTCTCCGAGTCTGGATTCCTCGCTAACGACAAGCCGACGGACAAAGGATTGTTCGCGGCGCGCGTTTACGGCGAGAACACGATCCTCGTCGCCGAAGCGGTGTCGCTCGGCTGGTTCGAAGGCCTCACGCCGGAGGAGCTGTGCGCCGTCATGGTGATGCTCGCCGCCGAGGACAGGGAGCGAGGCCGCGATCGACAGCCGCACGGCTACCGGCGCTATCCGACGCACGCGATCGCGCAGACCGCGCGCCTCGTTCGCTCGCTCTATTTCCGCTTCGCCGACATGGAGCGCGACCTGGACGAGCCGAACCTCCGCCAGCCGTCGCACGACTACATCGACTTTGCCTACAAGTGGGCGACCGGTGAACCGCTCGATCGCATCCCTCTGCCGGCCAACGTCGACATCGGCGACGCGATCAAGGCGATGAAGGCGCTTTATTCGCTGCTCCGTCAGCTCGAGTTCGCGCTGCGCCAGGCGCGCTCCCCGCTGCTCGAGGAGGTCTCCAAGGCGGTCGCGCTCCTGGAGCGCGACGTCATCAAAAGGACGTACTGAGAATCGTCGCTTCGCCGTTTGCCGGCAAACGGCAGGGTCTTGCGCGGGGCGACCGACCCTTTGCCGGCAAACGGTCAACTTAGACTGAGGCGGTGGCTCGCAAAAGACGAATCCTCGTCACGGGCGTCGCGCGATGGTGGGGCGCGCTGGTGGTGCAGCGGCTGGTCGACGATCCGGACGTAGCCGAGGTGATCGGCATCGACATCCGCGAGCCGCGATATGACCTCGGGCGTGCCGACTATCTGAAGCTCGACATCCGCCATTCGCTGATCGGCAAGCTCGTACGCGCGGTGGGGATCGACACGGTCGTCCACACGCTGACACGCATCGACTCCTTCGACATGGACCCGGCACGTGCGCACGAGATGAACGTGATCGGCACCCTCAACCTGCTCGCCGGATGCGCGGGCGAAGGCAGCCCCGTGCGCCGGTTCGTCCTGAAGTCGTCCGGCCACGTCTACGGTTCGCGCTTCGACCTGCCCACGGGCCTGCGTGAAGACCACCGGCTTGACAGCAACTCGAAGCATCAGTTCGTCCGCGACATCGTCGAGGTCGAGTCGTACGTGAGCGACTTCGCCGCGCGCAACCCGAACATCACGATCCTCGCGCTGCGATTCGCCAACAGCCTCAATCCGCATGAGCCACAGCCGCTAGCGCGATATCTCGACCTGGAGATGGTGCCGACTGTGATCGGCTACGACCCGCCCCTCCAGCTCATTCACAGCGACGACTGCATCGACGCCACCGTGCTCGCGGCAAAACGCGGACCCGGAGGCGCGTACAACATCGCGCCGGCGGGCAACGAGCCGCTGTCCACGCTGCTCGATTCCGCAGGCAAGCTGCACGCGCCGCTGCTGCCGCCGCTCGGCCTCGGTATGGCGGCGCTCGCGATCCGGACCGCCGGGATCGCGTTTCTCTCCCCGCAGCTTCTGGACCTGCTGCGATGGGGTCGCACGCTTACCGTGAACAAGGCGGCTCGGGAGCTCGGCTTCCGCGCATCGCGCGACACGCGCGCGGCGTTTGCGGAATTCATCCAGCAGCGGCGCGTCCTCCGCTACGAGCCGGACCGCCACGCATATCAGTACGAGAAAGAGCTCGAGGACTTCATCCACAGCCGCCAGGTCGCCTCATCGAACGGAAATGGAGAGGTCGCCGAGAGTGAGGCTAAAGGTCTCCCCCGCCGCCCCCGTCGATCACGAGCACCTCACCGTTCACGTAGCTAGCGGCGTCTGACGCCAGGAAGAGCACGGCCGCGGCCACTTCTTCCGGCACGCCGACGCGGCCCATCGGGTTGCTCGCGAGAATCCGATCCAGAATCGCCTCGTTGCCCCAGAGGGCTTCGGCGAAACGGGTCTTGATCACTCCTGGCGCGACGGCGTTGACGCGGACTTTGCCACCAAGCTCGCGGGCGAGCTGGCGGGTCAGCATGATCACGCCGGCCTTGGTGACGTTGTAGACGCCGAGCCCGATCCCGGGCCGAAGTCCGCCGATGCTCGCCACATTGACGATCGAGCCGCCGTGCGTCTCCATCGAGGCTTCGTAGACGAGCTTGGTGAGCAAGAACACACCGCGCAGGTTCACCTCGAACGTCTTGTCCCACGCGGCCAGCTCCGCGCTGATGAGCGGACCCATGTAGGGGTTCGTGGCGGCGTTGTTGACGAGGATGTCGATGCGCGAGAAGCGCTCGATCACGCCCTGGACGAGGTTCTGGAGCTCCTCCGCGCGCCCGGAGTGAGCCGCGATCGCGGTCGCCTTCTCCGCGTATCTGGCGTTGATCCGCTCCGCCTCGGCGTCCAGGTCCGCCTGTTTGCGGCTGGACAGGACGACGCTGGCGCCGTGCTCGGCCAGGATCTCGGCGATCGCGCTGCCGATCCCCCGGCTGGCCCCCGTGACGAGCGCGACGCGCCCTGAGAGGTCGAAAAGGGAGCCCGCGGGCACGACTGATACGATAGCCGCCGCTTAACTTTCGAATTTCGAGTTGGGGAGAAGGGGTTAGTCGTGGCTATTACGGGCAAGGCTGCCGAGGACATCCTCGAGCGGATCTTTCAGCCCACCACCAAACCGAGCGCCCGCGACCAGGCGGAGGAGACGCTCCGTCATCCCAAGCGAATCGTCTATGTCGCGATGTCGAACAAGAGCTTCTACTGGCGCGCCCACATCCAGAAGTTCGTGCTCGACTCGGGGATGGTCCCGATCAGCCCGTTCATGCTGTTCGACTACTACCTGATGCACACCGTGTCGAAAGACGTGGTGCGCGAGGCGATGAACAACCTGCTGGCCCGAAGCGATGAGGTATGGGTGTTCGGCCGTCTATCTCTGGGCGTGAAGGTGCAGGTCGGCATCGCCAAGCGGATGAACAAGGTTGTCCGCTATTTCGACATCGCGGACCTGCCCGTTGCGGTGATGCCGATCAGCGAGGAGACCGCGCAGGAGGAGTTGAGGGACTAGCCGGTTGAAGCTCGCATAGTCCCCAATATCCGGGCTTTGTGTCGGCACAATGCGCGGATTGGCGCGCATATCCGGCGTTTAGCCCTACGCGATCAGCGAGGAGAGCGCGCACGAGGAGTTGAGGGACTGGACGACACCCGGCGGTGCCATGACTCTGGGTTACGCAGCTCACCCAGGTTGGGCATGAACTCCGGGCCGTCCCACACTCGGTTCAAAACCGCAAGGCCGTACCGCTCCTCGATCGCCCTGCAGAACGCCTCCCCGCTCTTGTACTGCTGGAGCTTGAGGTCGAGTCCCGTGAGCTTCCAGATCAGCACCTCTATTGCGCTTTTGCCGGTGCTGCGCTGACGGTAGGCATCCTCGAGCTGGTCAAACCCCGGCAAGAGCCTGCTGCCGAGACGGTTCATCACAAGGTTGCTGTAGCCCTCGACCACCGACATGGTGCCCTGCACCCGCCGCATCACACGCCACTGGGCCGGCAGGACGCCGGCGAAGGCCGCAAAGCGGGTGAAAGCCGGCCCTCTGCGCGTGACCGAGTCGATGAGCAGGCTCATCGACTCCTCCATGTACCGGCGAAGCCAGGGATGGGCGGCGAACTGCCACGCGTGCGTCATCTCGTGGAGGATCAGCCAGCGGCGCAGATCCTCCGCGGGCAGCTTGGCCTGGTGCTCCCATTCCTCGACGTTGGTCTCGACCAGATACAGGCCCTCGGCTCCGATCGGCTCGGCACCGAGAAGCTGCGGATCGTACTGCCCCAGGACGCGCCGGCCGAGGAACCCGAGCAGGTAGCCGACGTAACGATTGACCCCGGCGCGACCGGCCTCCACGATCAGCGAGTTCGGCATGCGTCCGCTCTCGAGCACGGGGTCGACGACGCGACGGAAGATCCCGAGATTGAGATCGAGCCAGCCGGAGCGGTCGAGCGCTTCGAACGCGGGCATCGACACGCCCTTGGGGAGCGGGCCAACGAAGTTGAGCAGCGGTTTCTCGAGCTTGTTCGCCAGCGCTCGATAACCCGAGGCCGCGGCGGCGAGCTTGGCGGGCGTCTCGGATGCGTTCTCCATCCGCGCTCGGGCGGTTCGCCGGACCTCCTCCCAATCGAGCAGGAGCGTGGTGCCGCCACGCGGCCGCACGGCCTCCGCGACCGCCGCCATCGTCAGCCCGGCGAGCACGCCGTAAAGCGCGGTCCGCCCTGGTGAGCGCCTCATCCCCTACCAAGGGTACGCAGCCCGAGGCCTCAAACTTGCGCCTTGATGGTGACGGCCGAGTTCCAGACCTTCCTCGTCGCGAGCGTGGCCGCCAGCTCGGCGCTGATCGGATTGCTGTTCGTCTCAGTCTCGGTCGCGCCCGAGCGCGTATTCGGACCGCAGTCAGAAGCCGCGAGGCAGGCGAGGGCCGTCAGCGCTTTCACGGCCCTGGCCAACATCTTCTTCTTCTCCCTCACGAGCCTGATCCCGGGCATCAACGCGGGGCTGGTGGCGATGATCACGGGCTTCGTTGCCTTCCTGCAGACACTGGGACTGCTCAGGCTGGTGAACGAGTGGCGGTCCGAGGGCGCCCTGGTGCGCAGCCTCATTCTTTTCGCCGGCAGCGCGGCGATCTACGGCAGCGAGATCTTCGTCGGCTATGGGCTCCTGGTCAAACCGTCAGCCACCGGCGCCTTGGCCGGGCTGTTCGAGCTGACCCTGGGCGCCTATGCGATCGGCCTCGGCCGGGCGTGGGAACTCCTGGGCGCGCCTCGGAGCGGATTGATCAGCTCGACGATCGAGTCAATCGCCGGCCGCTTCGAACGGAAACCGAAGCTCTAGTAGATGTACGGCCAGTGACGGTTGCGCTTGAAGACGACTTTGCAGCCGTCGCAGCGAAACACGATCTGAACATGCCGCCGGCCGATCGCCTGGGCGTCGCGGCCGCAGACGGGGCAGGAGGCGGTCTCCTCCATGTACATCGCCGGGATGGGATCCACCTTGATTTCTAGACGCCTTCTTTTCTTCGACATTTACCTCTTTGTTGCCTCTTCCCTCAAACCAGGTTTGTAGTCAGACGTCGAGCTGGGTCACGTCCAGGTTCTTCAGGTCTTCCGGGGGATCTACGCCCGCGTTCTGAAGCCGCTTCAGGAGCGCGAGGATGTAGCGAACGCCGGCGAGATTCACGTGGTGCTCTCGCGTAAGGGTTTGAATCGCCTGCAGCTTCATCACATCTCGGCGTGAATAGCGCCTGCGATTTGTAACGGTGCGCTTGGGCGAAATCATGCTCAAGTGCTCGTACATCATCAGCGTCCGCGGATGTACCTCCAGGATCTCCGAGGCCACGCTGAGCGTGAATATCGGCTTGTCCAGGTCGGAGTCGTGGTTGTTCGTGGGCGAAGTCGCGAATGTATCGCGGGACTTGACCTTCATCTCTTTCTGTGGCGGGTGAGCTGTTTCTTTTAAGCGATTGTGGGCCTAACTTTGGGTGACAGGATCGGTTGCAGGTTCGGTGCAATTCTGCGGGGTGCAATTGGGGCAGGCAAAGTATTTTTGTTAAGGAGTGCGGTCATATCGCCTAACGCGAGGCCGCCAGGCATGAATCCGTAGCCTCCATATAGTTAGCGCCCGTGCACGCGCTGCTCAGCCTGTTTCTCGTCAGCCTCTCGGTCGGCCTGAGCAACTTCGCCGGAGCCATCGGCATAGGTCTCAGCGGCATCAACACCCAGACCCGCATCCGCGTCGGGCTGGCGTTTGGCTTCTTCGAGGCCTTCATGCCCGTGGTCGGCCTGCTCCTGGGCGTGGCCGTCTCGGGTTTCTTCGGCCACTACGGCAAGTACGTGGGCGCGGCCGTCCTGATCCTGACCGGCGCCTACACCATCGTCCAGGCGCGAGCGACCGAGGTCGAGCAGAAGGCGCGCATGCCGCGCAGCCTGCGCATGCAAAGCCTGTTGGTGCTCGCGCTGGCCCTCAGCATCGACAACCTGGCCGTCGGCTTTGCGCTGGCGGTGTATCACATCGACATCGTCCTGGCGGCGCTCGTCTTCGGCGTCGTCAGCATTCTCATGTCGCTCTTCGGGCTCGAGCTCGGGCATCGCGCGGGCAAGCGGGTCGAGGCGTGGAGCGAGGAGATCGGCGGCGGCGTGCTCATCCTGGTCGGGGTCGCGATCGGGGCGGGCGTCTTAGGCTAGTCGCGTGGCCGCGAAACCTTCGCTCGAGCAGGTCCTTGTCGAAGCCGAGGGCCACGTTGCGACGGTCACACTCAATCGCCCGGAGCAGCGGAATCCGCTTTCCGCGACCATGCTGCACGACCTCGGGTCGGCGTTTCGGTGGTGCAAGGAAGAGCCCAACGTCCGTGTCGTGGTCCTGACCGGCGCGGGACGGGTGTTCTGCGCAGGCGCGGATCTTTCAAGCTTCGACGGAGATGTCCCGGCGATCGACAAGTTCCGCAGCCGCGACCTGTTCGTCGACCTCTTCGTTCTCATGGCCGAGCTCGGCAAGCCGATCATCGGTCGCATCAACGGCCACGCGCTCGCGGGCGGATTCGGGCTTGCGTCCTCGTGCGACATCCTCATCGCCGTGGACGGCGCGTCGTTCGGCACTCCGGAGATCAACGTAGGGATCTGGCCGATGATGATCCAGGCCATCCTCTCGCGCAGCGTCCCCCGGAAGATCCTCCTGGAGATGGAGATGCTCGGCGATCGCTGGACCGCCGCGCAGCTCCAGGCGCTGGGCGTCATCAATCGAGTCGTGCCGCCGGAGCAGCTCGATGCGACGGTGAAGGAGTTCGCCGGCAAGCTGGCGAAGAAGTCGCCGGCGGCGATGCGGCTGGGACGCGACTCGTTCTATCGCCAGCAGGACATGGACTTCCGCGCCGCGATGCACTACCTGCACGGGCAGTTTCTGCTCGTGTCCCAGACCGAGGACTCACGCGAAGGCATCAAGGCATTCTTCGAAAAGCGCGAACCGGATTTCAAGGGGCGGTGACTGGTGCCGGCGACGAGAGATTTGGGCATCCAGGTGGCCGCAGACGAAGGAATCGACGAGCACCGCAGCGAGCGCATGGGACATGCGTGAGCGAGGAGCGCAGGAGATGACGCACGGATGCGGCCGCATGGGGCCCAAAGATCCGTCGATGGCGCCGGTCGCCGTCCCCGAGGGCAAGTGACCGAACGCTCGAAAGAACTTCGTGACAAAGCCCGCAAGGGCGGAACGAGATATCTACCGAAGCTGCGCGAGCAGAACAAGCTGACCGCGCGCGAGCGGCTCGACCTCTTGCTCGACGCGGGCTCGTTCGTCGAAGACGGCCTTTTCGCCAATGCGCTCGCCGACGACCTTCCGGCCGACGGCGTCGTCACGGGGCTGGGCACGGTCGAAGGCAGGCAGGTCGCGGTCATGGCCAACGATCCGACCGTCAAAGCCGGCAGCTGGGGGGCGCGGACCGTCGAGAAGATCGTGCGCATCCAGGAAATCGCCCAGCGCATCCGCGTGCCGCTGTTCTATCTCGTCGACTCGGCCGGCGCGCGCATCACCGACCAGATCGACATGTTCCCCGGGCGCAGGCACGCCGGTCGCATCTTCTACAACGAGGTCCAGCTGTCCGGCCTCGTGCCGCAGATCTGCATGCTCTTCGGGCCGTCGGCGGCAGGTGGGGCGTACATCCCCGCGTTCTGCGACGTGGTGATCATGGTCGAGGGCAACGCGTCGATGTACCTCGGCTCGCCGCGAATGGTCGAGGTCGTCGTCGGCGAGAAGGTGACGCTCGAGGAGCTCGGCGGCGCACGCATGCACAACACCGAAAGCGGGCTCGGTGACGCGCTCGTAAGTGACGACGGCGAGGCCATCGAGTTCGCGAAGACGTACTTCCGCTACATGCCGCAGCGCAGCGGCCAGAAACCGGCGGTCTGCGCGGGGAAGCCGCCACGTGAATCGACGAAGTCGATCGCGGAGTTGATTCCGAGCGAGCCGAATCGTGGTTACGACATGCGCAAATTCATCGACGCCCTGATCGACGAGGGGAGCTGGCTCGAGATCAAAAAGCTGTTCGCCAAAGAGTTGCTCACCGGTTTTGCGCGGCTCGAGGGCATGCCGATCGGCATCGTCGCCAACCAACCGATGCAGAAAGGTGGCGTGCTGTTCAACGACTCCGCCGACAAGGCGGCGCGATTCATCACTTTGTGTGACGCGTTCGAGATCCCGCTGCTGTTCCTCGCCGACGTGCCTGGCTTCATGATCGGCACGGACGTAGAGAAGCGCGGGATCATCCGTCACGGGGCGAAGATGATCAGCGCCGTTTCGGAGGCGACGGTGCCGAAGATCTCGGTGATCGTGCGCAAGGCATACGGCGCCGGGCTGTATGCGATGGCGGGACCGGCTTATGACTCGGACGCGGTGCTTGCGCTGCCTTCGGCGCAGATCGCCGTCATGGGCCCCGAGCCCGCGATCAATGCGGTCTTCTTCAACAAGCTCGCCGAGCTTCCGGAAGATCAGCGCGAGGCTCGGCGCAAAGAGCTCGAACAGGAATACGCGCAGGACGTCGACCTCTACAAGCTCGCGTCCAACCTGATCGTGGACGACGTCGTCGAACCGGAAGAGCTTCGCGACCAGCTCGCCGCCCGGTTCCGTGCGTACTCGACCCGCCGCGAACCGCGGATCGACCGCAAGCACGGAGTCTTCCCGGTTTAGATCGTTTTCGCGGCGACGAGCGCGAATCCAATAAGGACGACGCCCCACGCGAACGCACGCAGCGCCAGCTCGAGTGGTCTGAGCAGCGCCGGCTCGTCGAGCTGTGTTTGCGTGCCGTCGCGCATCGTCAGCGTTCCGCTGACGGCAACCGTCTTGCGTCGAAGTGTGCGCGCGGGCGTGCTCAACGCGCGCTGGCCGTACGAGATCGCATAGGCCGCCGCCGCGGCAAGCGCTGCACCGACGGAAAGTGTTCCGGTCTGGGCGAAGTACGCGGTGAGGAGTGGAAAGGCGCCCCACGAAAGCGCGAACCAGATGTCGCCGTGCAATCGTCCGCCGAGCAGCTCGAGGTTGTAGGCGAACACGAACAGCACGCCGGCGACGATGAAAGCCAGCAGACCGATGCCCACGACGCTGATGCCCGCAACCCCAAGCGCGACCGCGGCGCTCAGTCCAAGAATCGCCGCGGCCCACAGAACCGGTGATGGAATCTCCGTGCGCAGCGGCCGGCCGCGCAGCTCGTCGAGGGCGTGCGCGGAGATGCCCACTGCAAGGAAGAAGGCGACCAGCGTGGCGCCGAGGCGGACGAGGCTCACGTGCGGTGCCAGGCCGGCGCCCATCAGCACATACGACAGGTGCCATGCGGTGTACGGCGGGTGCAGCAGGGCGACGACGTCGCGGCGCCAGCCACGCGAGCGCGTCGCGTAGAACGCCGGCGCGAGCCCTCGAGGCTCGGCCTCTTCACGCATGGTGCTTGCGACCCCACATCACCAAGCCGCCGCCCACGCTCATCACGCGGGCCTCGACGTCGACCATTCCCGCCTCGCGCCACGCCTCGAACAGACGGTCGATCGGCCAGCGTCGATAGAAGTCCTCGATGTTCGGACCGAGAAACCGGCCGGCACGCCACCACGCCCCCCCACCGAGTAGATAGCCGCCGGAAGGCATGAGCCATCGGGTGTACAGCCGCCAGCTCAACCGCCACACGGGGCCTGGCGGCACGAAGAAATCGAGGCTCGCCATCGTGCCCGCGGGCCGCAGCACCCGCGCCAGCTCGCGCAAGGTCGCGGGCGGATCAGCGACGTACCGCAGCAGATACGTGAACGTGACTGCGTCGAACGACGCGTCAGCGAACGGCAACTCTTCCGCGCGGGCCTCCTGCAGCCGGATTCGCTGATCGAGGCCCGCGTCGTAGACGCGTTTGCGACCGACCTGGAGCATCGGGTCACTCAGGTCGACGCCGACGACGTCGGCGTGCGTCGCCTGCGCCATCGCAATCGCTACGCCGGCTGTCCCGGTCGCGACGTCGAGGATGCGCGACGGCTTGACGCGGGCGATGTGGCGGACGAGCTCGTGGCGCCATTTGCCGTTCTGGCCGAGCGACAGCACCTCGGCGAGCCGGTCGTACCTGGGCGGCAGACCCTCGAACAGGCCGGCCGCGAACGCGTTCTCCGGGCTGGCGGCCATCCGCGCGTTCAGCGTACGGGTACTCGGGCGTAAGTGAACGTCTTTCTGTTGATGCGCCCGCTCGCGCTGGCTGTATCGCTGTCGCTCCTCCTCATCGCTCCGGTGCAGGCGCGCGCTTCGCAGCTGCCGATTGTCACCGCCTGCTCGACGCAAACCGATGCGACGGACTCGGTCAGTTATCGCTTCTGCAGCGCCCCGATGTCTAGCTTCGACGGCACCCAGCTCGACACCGACCTCACGCTTCCGGCCGGCACGACGCCGAAAGGCGGATATCCGCTGGTCGTGATGATGCACGGGTGGGGGGCCGACAAGACGTACTGGGAAGCGCATGACTTCTGCACGACGACGTCGGCGGACGCTTGCAGGTACAACAACGTCTGGTTCGCCAGCCGTGGATACGCAGTCCTGACGTACACCGCTCGCGGCTTCCATGCATCGCAGAGCTACACGCACCTTTCCGACATGCGCTGGGAGGTGCATGACACGCAGTACCTCGCCGGGTTGCTGGTCGACGCGGGAGTCGCGCAGCCCGCGATCGGAGTCACGGGTCTCTCCTACGGCGGCGGCCAGGCGTGGCTTCTCGCCGTGCTCGCGGATCAGGTCATGAATCCCGACGGGTCTCTGTCCCGATGGCGCTCGCCTTCCGGAACGCCGCTGCACGTCGCGGCCGCGGTCCCGAAGTACACGTGGACGGATTTGATCGACGCGCTCGAGCCCAACGGCCGATCGTCGGACGGCGTGCTCAGCCCAAATGGCGACCGGACGACGCCGTTTGGCATCGAGAAGAAGTCGTACGTCGACTACTTCTACAACTCAGGGCAGACGGCTGGGCGCTATGCGCCGCCAGGCCAGGATCCGACGGCCGACATCACGACGTGGTACGCGGAGATAGGCGCCGGTGAGACGCCGGCGCAGTCGAGTTACGCGCCGGGAATCATCAACCAGATCACGCAGTACCGTTCCGCCTACTACCGGGACGATCTCATCGCGAGCGATGTTGCGAAGCACAGAGAAACTCCCGTCTTCGCGCCGCAGGGATGGACCGACTCGTTGTTCACGGAGTCTCAGGCGGCGGCGATGATCGCAAAGCTGCGCGCATCAGATGCGTCGTGGCCTGCGTACATGTACGCGTCGGACATCGGCCATCCGCTTGCCAACAACGCCAACTTCTCCGAATGGAGCGTCATCAACCAGCAGGCGAGCGCGTTCCTCGACCTCCACGTCGGGCACCTGGGCGGAGCGAACCCGGCGGCCGTGTATCAGCAGCAGGTGACGAGATGCGACAGCTCAGCGGGAGCTGTCTTCAATGGATCGGCGTCCGGTCGCGTGACCTATCAGTCGTCGGAGGCCGGCCACGCGACGGCGTCGACACCGACCGATGTGGCGACCGGCGTCGCAACCGATCCCATCGCCTACGCAGCGCAGCACAACAGCAACGGCGGCTGCGTCATTCTGTCGGGGCTGCCGCCCGACGCCGGTTCATCGACGTCGTGGACATTTCCGGTCTGCGCTTCCTACACCCTCCTGGGTGAACCGTCCCTGAAGCTGAGCGTGAACGTCACGGGGACGGACGCCGAGATCAACGCACGTCTTTGGGACATAGCGCCGGATGGGACCGCAACGCTGGTCACACGCGCGGCGTATCGGTGGACGGGAAGCTCCGGACCGGCCACGGTCACGTACGCGCTCGACGGGAACGGCTGGAGTATCGCCGCAGGTCACCAGCTGCGCATCCAGGTCACAGAGAACGACGCGCCTTACTTGCGGCTGGACAACTACGCCTCGTCGATCGCGTATGGCTCGATGACCTTGACGATGCCTGTCGATGTCTCGCCCGCCTGCTGACTAACTTCTAATCCGTGGCGTCGTGGGCGGAGTTCGAAGCAAGCCAGCCTCAATTCGCGCGCCGCGCGCGCAAGCTGCTGACGACGCGAAAGCATCTGACGATGGCGACGCTCCGGCGCGATGGCTCGCCGCGCATCAGCGGCACCGAGGTCACCTTCGAGGATGGAGAGCTCCGTATTGGATCAATGCCGGACGCGGTGAAGGCAAACGACCTTCTGCGCGACGAACGGATCGCCATCCACGGCCCGACGCACGACCCGGCGAAAAGCGGTCGGTGGCGCGGAGAGGCGAAGGTGGCCGGGCGCGCCGTGCCCGTGCCGAGCGCGGACGAAAGTCATCGCTTCCGGATCGAGGTCGAGGAGGTGGTGATCACGCACCTCAACTCCGCAGGCAATCGCCTCGTCATCGAGTCGTGGACTCCGAAGCACGGTTACCGCAAAACTGAGCGCGCCTAGACGAAGAGCGGTTCGCTGCGGCTTCGCTCCATCAGCTTCTGCAGCTCGGAGTCGGGAGGCGCCTGATGGAAGCGCTTGGCCGCATCGAGCACGAACGGCAACAGGTCGACGTCACCCACGCTGTTCAGGAACAGGCCTTTACGTCCCATCACCCACCACACCGCCAGGTCGATATCGTTCGGCGACTCGAGCGGCTGGTACCACGTCGTGCGCGTGTGATCACGGTCCATCCACGGCCGCAGCGCGATGGACTTGATGGTCTGCACCGCGACCTTGCGCTCCGTGCAGGTCGCGATCAGCGCGTCGAAATTCTCGCGGTAGTAGTGGTTCTGCATAGTGACGTAGTTGCAGGGAAGCAGCACCGAGTCGAAGTCGAAGCGGTCGAGGCTGCGGCGGTGGCTGGCTGCGATCTGCGCGCCGTGGCCGGTGACTCCGATCCACTTGATCAATCCCTCGGCGCGCGCCGCGAGCGCCGCATCGAGCGCGCCACCCGGGCTCAGCGCCTGATCCCACTCGATGGGATCGGCGAGCGAGTGGATCTGCCAGAGGTCGACGTGGTCCACCCTCAGGCGATCCAGCGAGCGATGAATCTCTTCGCGAGCACCTTTCTCGTCGCGCTTGTCGCCCTTCGTCGCGATGAAGAATCGGTTCGGCTCGCGTGCAAGCCAGGGCGCGATCCGCAGCTCCGAGTCTCCGTAGCTGGCGGCGGTGTCGATGTGATTGACGCCGTGTTCGAGCAACAGCTCGAGCGTTTTGTCGGCAACTTTTTGCGACACGTGACCGAGCGATGCGGCTCCGAAGATCACGCGCGAGCTGTGATGACCCGTGCGTCCGAACTCGTCTTTCGCGATCACGGGTCAACCGTACCTCGATGCAGTGCGCCGCCGTGAGCCTGTATTGTGGGTCGGCGTCGAATTCACGAAGGAGGCTGCAGTGGAGTTTTTCAACCTCAAGACCAAACAGAAGGTCGAGATTCCCGAGAGCGACCTGAAGAAGCGCCGCAGCGTGCGGACGACGAGCGGTGGCAAGCGCCAGGAGCGCTACGCAGTCATCGCCGAGGTGCACGACAACGGCAAGCCGCTTCAGCTGTTCAAGTTCGTCAACAAGGAGACCTTCGACGGCCTGAACGTCCCCGAAGTCAGCTGACGAGGGACAGCACCAGGAGCGCCCCACCGACGTGGTAGGGCACGATGTTGACGACGCGGCCTAGCGGCAACGGTTTCACGAACCGGTTCCACGCGAGGATCGCGTCCGAGTAAAAGAACAGCAAGGCACCGGCTAACGCGACCAGCGAGCCGGTGCCTCCCGCGCTCGTGACCATGACCACGAAAACGGCGACGTAGGCGATCACCGGCACGACCAGTTGCGGATGGTCGCGCTTGAGCGCTCTGTAGATCGGCGGCAGGATCACCACGACCGTAGCAAGAGCGATCGCAAGCGCTGCGACGAGATAGCCGGCATGGAGGTCGCGGGTTCGGAAGCCGGCGATGTACGCGAGATGCTCGACCAGCGCCGCCGCGAGACCGAAGAGGAACAGGTCTTGCGGGACCATCAGGAGGACATCGCTGACGAGACCGAATGCCAGCGCACATACGAAGAGAGCGCGCTCGGTCACGTTGATGGGATGCATCACGACTGCGAGCGCAATGAGAGCGAGAATGAATCCGGGCTTGGTCGCGTACTCGAGCCAGTGGATGTTTCGAGCCACGCTCACCCAATCGGCCACAGCGATCACCACGGCCGCAGCAAGGACCACCCAGGCAGCTGTGGTCATCGGGTGATCGAGCTCAGGCGCCGAACCCCTTGTGCAGCGCGTACAGAATCGCCTCTGCGCGGTCGTGGACCCGCAGCTTCGAGTACAGAAGACTGGCCTGATTGCGCACTGTCTTTTCCGACAGCCCAAGCGTCCGCCCGATCTGCTTGAAAGCGAGCCCGATCGACATCAACCGCAGGATGTCGAACTGGCGGCGGGTCAAGCCGTCAGGAGGCTCCTGGACCTCGGCCTGACCCAAGGCCGCGGCGACAACCGTTCGCTGTGCGGCGGCGGAAAGGACATGCCTGCCGTCCACCGCTTGCAGGACTGCTTCGACCAGGCTGTCGCGGTCAACGTCCTTCTGGAGATACCCCTGCGCTCCCACCTTCATCGCCTCGATGACGGTCTCGTCTTTCTCGTCAGAGGCAAGAATCACCACGCGAACCGCGGGGTGACGGGCTTTGAGGCGCGCGGTGGCGCGAATCCCGTCGAGCCTGGGCATGACGACGTCCATGAGCACCACGTCCGGCATCAACGCGTCAACCTTGTGGACCGCGTCTTCGCCATCTTCGGCCTCGCCGGCCACCGAGAGCCGTGGATCCGAGCTCAAGAGCTGAGCCAGGGCCTGACGAAACAGCGTCTGGTCGTCGACGACGAGAACTCGCACCCGCGGCTTGACCGCCGCTGCCGCTGTCAAATGGGCACTTCGACGCGAACAGTCGTGCCGGGATGGCGCGGCCTCACCGTCAGTCGACCTCCAAGAATCGTCGCGCGCTCGCGCATGCCGAAGATGCCCGTTCCCTCCGTCATCCCGGGGCCAATGCCACAACCGTCGTCGGAGACCACCGCCATGAGGCGATTCGGCTCGGCGGTGAGCTCGATGAGGATGTGTGTCGCTCGCGCGTGAAGGACCGCGTTGTTGACCGCCTCCTGGACGATGCGCACGAGGTGGAGCGCCATCGGGCCGGGAAGGGCGCTCGGCCAGGCAGGCGAGATAACCGCCCGCACTTCGGCTTCGGTGGCGCCGCGGTAACGTGAAACCAATTCGAGGATCGCCGCGCCCACGTCCTCCTCGGGTGGCTCGTCGCGAAGCTCTCTGGTGATCTGACGCAGGGACATCAGCGCCGCACGCACGTGCTGCTCAACCGCGGTGATCGCGAACTGCATTGCGGAATTGCTGCTCGCTACGCGGAAGTTCTCCAGCCGCATCACGCATGCGTTCAACTCCTGCATTGGACCGTCGTGCAGCTCGCGCGCGAGCGCGACGCGCAACGCGCGTCGGTAGTCCAACTCCTCTTCAGTCCCGACTCGTGTGG
>DASTIX010000172.1:0-5723 GCA_035717165.1 Candidatus Dormiibacterota bacterium | reverse complement strand
CGCTCGAGCTCCGTCACGAATGCGGCCCAGCTGTCGAACGACTGACGAGCGCTGACGCCCACCGAAACGTCGAACGCGGTCATCGTCCTTTGAGTCGTTGCTTGCGTCGCTCGACGGCAGACTTGCGCTCCGGGCTCGCGGCCGCCCGCGTGCGCATCTCGTGGGCCTGGGCGAGGTCCTCGCCGGTGACCATCCGGCGGTCGAGCAGGTTGAGGCTTGCCTTGGTACCCTCGACCGCCGGCCGCGGCGACTGGGCCAGCTTCTCCGCGATCTCGATCACGCGCCGGTCCAGCATCTCGGCGGGGACGACCTCCGTCACCAATCCCCACAGGTGCGCCGCATCCGAGTCGAGCTCGAGCATGCCCAGCAGGAGGTCGGACGCGCGCGTGATGCCGCAGATCTGCACGAGCCGCGCCACGAACGGATAGCGGTAGACGACGCCAAGTCCGACCGCCGGCACCGACAGACGAAGGTCGCATGCGATGCGGAGGTCGCAGTTCAGCGCCAGCTCGACCCCCGCTCCGTGGCAGTGCCCCTGCAGGCGCGCGATGACGGGCGTCGGGCAGTTGCGCAGCGCGGTCGCCGCGTCGCCGATGTGGCGGTCTGCCTCCAGGTCCTCGATCGAGCCGGTCAGGCGCGAAAGGTCGTAGCCGGCGGAGAAGGCCTCCGTCCCCGCGCCTCGCAGCACGATCGCGCCGGCTCGTTCGCCATCAGTGCGTATGGCTTCGGCCAGCGCGTCGAGGATCTCGGGATCGACCGCGTTGCGACGGTCCGGGCGGTTGATGGTGAGAGTGAGCACGTCATGACCTCCCCATTCCCGGAGGAGAGATTCAGTCATGCGCGAGGAAGGAGTTGAGAATGCGCGCAAGTTCGCGCGGTTTTTCGACGGGGATGGGGTGGCCGGCGTCCGGCAGGACCTCGAGCCGGCTGCCCGCGATGCCGGCGGCGATGATCTCGGCCGCCTTCGGCGGGCAGTGCTGATCTTTCTCCGACGCGACGATCACCGTCGGCGACGAGATCGCGCCAAGCTCGGGATCGAGCGGCGCCGCGTTGAGACCGGCCATCGCCGCGCATGCATTGCCGTACCCGCGCGGGTCCGCGGTCGATTGGCGGCGAATCATCAGTCCTTCCTCGACCTCCTCCGGCGACTGCGCATAGACGTCGGCGGTGTCGCGGTCGAGCGTCGAGCGCAGCTGTGGGTCGTTGCGGTCGACCATCTCGACGCGCTGCCTGTACCACTCCGCGGCGGCGCGGCCGACGCGACTCGAAGTCGCGACGAGACATAGATGCCGGACTCGCTCCGGATGGTCGATGGCTGCACGCATGGCGATCGTTCCGCCAAGCGAGAAGCCGGCAAGGTCGGCGCGCTCGAGTCCGATCGAGTCGAGGAGCGTGACGAGATCCTCGCCGAGCTGGCGGAGCGAGCGGTCCGCATCGCCGAGGGTCGACTGCCCGTGCCCGCGCAGGTCGTAAAGGATCACGCGGTGCCGCAGCGCGAGGTCGGGAAGGGTGCGGCGCCACGCCCGGTGGTCGTCGCCGAGCCCGTGAATGAGCACGAGGGGTTCGCCGCGACCGACCTCGAACCACGCCACGTCGATGTCGTTACAGCGCGCGCGCATGTTCTCGAAGCACATTGCGGTTCACCTTTCCCGGACCGGAAAGTGGCAGCTCGGCGACGCGTTCCACAGCGACCGGCCACTTGTAGCGCGCCAGTCCGCGCTCCTGCAAGAACCGCTGGATCTGCTCGTTGTCGGCGTCGCCGACGACGAACGCCACCGGCACCTCGCCCAGCTCGGCATCGGGCCGCCCGACGACGCACGCGTCCCGCACGCCCTCGTGCATCCGGAGCATCGATTCCACCTCGTACGGATTGATGTTGGTCCCGCCCCGAATGATGATGTCCTTGACGCGGCCGACGACGTGGAGATATCCGTCTTCGTCGACGAACCCGAGGTCGCCCATGTGTGCCCATCCATCGTCGGAGTACGGACCGAAGGTCTCGCCCCAGTAGCGTCCCTGGACGAGGTCGCCGCGCATGCACACTTCACCAACCTGGCCGGCGGCCAAGGGCCGCCCAGCCGGGCCATCGCTGATCTTCCACTCCGCGCGATCATGCGGTCTTCCCACCGTCGTCCAGCGTTTGTCGCGCGGATCGGATGGGCTCGCGACCGCGAGCTGCCCGGCGTCCATCGACCCGTAGAAGCTCGAGATCGGTATCCCGGTGGAGGTCTCCCAGCGCTCGGCGATCTCAGGCGGCAGCGGAGCGCCGGCGACCGCGACGGCGCGGACGTGCGGCAGGTCGATGTCGTGGTTGAGCATGCGGATCACGTTCGTCGGCACGCCGACCAGGACAGTCGCGTGTGATTCGCGCGCAACGGCAAGGCAGTGTTCGGGCGTCCAGTGCGGCTCATGGAGCATCACCAGCGCCGCGCCGGCGCGCAGGCAGTACAGGCACATGCCCCCGATGCCCTGCGTCAAAGGCGTCATGGGGAGGACGCGGTCGTGCTCGGTAATGTCGAGCCGGCCGGTGAAGCTCTCGAATGTCACCTGCTTGAGCCGCGACGAGAGGGACGCGAGCTTGGGCATTCCGGTGGTGCCTGACGTCAGCGCGATCTCGACGATGCGGTCCGGGTCTGGCGTGGCGGTTGCCGGCGCCGCGTCCCCCTCGCCGAGATCCGTGCTCGTCACGACGAGTGCCGGTTTCGCCTTTTCGTGGATCCATCCGACCTCGTGCTCGCCGAGGCTGAGCGGCATCGGCAGGATGACGGCGCCCACTTCCGGGATGGCGATCTCGAGCGCGACGTACTGCCATACGTTGGGCAGCCGGACTCCCACGACGTCGCCTTCGCGCACGCCCCGCGCGGCAAGCCATCCCCGCAACCGTGCGACCTCGCCCGAGAGCCGACCAAAGGAGATCTGCTCGCCCGCATCCCAGATCGCGAGGGCGTCCGGGCGGCGCGCCGCGTTCCACTCGAGGTAGCTGGTCGGCCGGTACGGCTCGGGCGTCATCGCCGGGCGATGCGATCAGGGGTCAGGGGAAGGATCACGTCCCGAAGGCCGAGCGCATCGGCGATCGCGTTGGTGATCGCGCTGGTCGACCCGATGGTGCCGCCTTCGCCCGCACCCTTCGTGCCGAGCTCGTGCACGGTCGAGGGCGTGACCAGGTGCTCGACCGTGACCGCGGGCGCCTCACCTATCGATGGGATGGAGTAGTCGAGGAACGTCCCGCTGCGCAGCTGGCCCTCCGGCGAGTACACCACCTCCTCCATGGTCGCCGCGCCGAACCCCTGCGCCACCCCACCGATCACCTGACCTTCCACGACCGTAGGGTTGATCAGCACTCCGCAGTCGTCGGCGACCACGTAACGCAGTATGTCGACGGCACCGGTTTCCGGGTCGACCTCGACCAGGCATGCGTGCGTCGCGTACGGATGCGAGGCCTGCGCCGCGTCGTACGTGACGGACACATCGAGCTCGCCCTTCTCCTCGGCAAGCTCGCGAAGCAGCGAAGCGGCTCTGAACACGCTGGTCGCGGCCGTGACCGAGCCGCGGCTCATGAAGGTACCCGTGCCGGCGGCGACCATCGCCGTGTCCGTCTGCTCGACCACGACCGTGTCCGGCTCGACCCCATAGCCCGCCGCCGCGACTTGCGCGAGCGTCGTGTGCGTGCCCTGTCCGAGCGCCGGGCACGAGGTCTGCACATGCAGGCGACCGTCGCCGTCGACCCAGAGGTGCGCGCTGTCGGTGCCCGGGATGTCGATCATCCCGCGCCGCTGGAACGTCGACGAACCGGCGCCGGTGTACTCGACGTACGAGGCGAGCCCGACCCCGAGCAAACGTCCGTCGTTCCGCGCGCGCTTTTGCTCCGATCGCGCGCCCGCGTAGTCGAGGGCACGGAGCGCGGTGTCGAGAGCTCGCGGGTAATCGCCCGACTCATACGGATGGCTGGTCACCGACGTGTACGGCATCTGCTCGGGATGGATGTAGTTCACGCGGCGGACGTCGCCGGGGTCGAGGCCGAATCGCGCAGCCGCGAGCTCCATGAGCCGCTCGTGGGCGAGGACGGCGGTCACCATGCCGACGCCGCGGTACGGACCTTCCGGGCTCTGGTTGGTGGCGAGCGCGTAGGTCGAGTACTCGTAGTCGCGGATGTCGTACGGCCCCGGAATCAGGCCCGCCGTGCCGAGCGGGTCGAGGAGAGGGCCGAACGGCCGGATGCCGTAGGCGCCGATGCAGGAGTAGATCGTCGCGCGCACGGCCAGGATCTTCCCGTCCTTGCGCACCGCCGCGGACACTTCGAGCTCCTGGTCGCGCGCGTGGCTGGCCGACTGCATGTGCTCGGAGCGCGTCTCGGTCCACCTGACCGGCGACTGCATGCGACGCGCGATCCACGCGAGCAAGATCTCCTCCGGATAGACCTGCGCCTTGACACCGAACGCGCCGCCGACGTCGGTGGCCACCACGCGGACGCGTTCGCGCGGCAGCTGCAGGCATTCCGAGATGGCCTCGGCCACCATGTGTGGGACCTGCGTGGACGTCCAGACGGTCACGCCGTCGCCGTCGGGCGCCGCGACCACACCGCGGCATTCGATCGGCGCCGCGGCGACGCGCGGATGCTTGATCCGGCACTCGACCACCGCGTCGGCTTCGGCGAAAGCGCGCGAAGGCTCGCCGTACGTGCGCTTGCCGAGGAAGTACACGTTCCCCGGCACCGAGTCGTGGACGAGGGGCGCGTCGGTGGCGAGCGCATCGGTGGGCGAGGTCACCGCCGGCAGGGGATCGATGTCGACCTCTGCCAGCTCGGCCGCGTCGGCGGCCTCGTAACGGGCCGGCGCGACGACGGCGGCCACGATCTCGCCGACAAACCGGACGCGATCGGCCGCCAGCAGTGGTCGCGGCGGCGACATCGCGCCCGGCGTGGTGAGATGGACCTCGAGCGGCCGGCACGTTCCCTCGAGGTCGGCCGCGACGAACGTCCCCGTCGCGTGCCTTATACGTCCGCTGCCGACGGGGCTGCGCACGAAGGCGACGTGGAGGCAGCCTTCCGGCCGGAGGTCGTCGGCGAAGCGTCCCTCGCCTCGAACCAGGCGCCCGTCCTCGAGGCGGCGGAGACGTTTGCCGATCGGCCCGTCATCTGGCTTCAACACGCGTTGATCCAACAGAGTAATTTCGGGCGCGCGGCGGCACAGCTGCGCGGTATCGCGCCAGCGATTAGCTTGGAGGCGTTGGAGCGATTCAACGCCCTCCCCTCGTCACAGGCTGAAGACCGGCTTTACGCATGCCTGGCGAATCAGCGCTGGGCGGCGGCGGTGGCGGCAGGCCGTCCCTATGCCGACCTCGACTCGCTCATCGACAAAGCCTCGTCGGAGATGGGACGGCTGACCGACGAAGAATGGCTCGCGGCGATGAGGGCGCATCCCAGGATCGGTGAGAGGGGCGGAGATTCACCCGAGGCTTCGGCGCGCGAACAGAGCGCCGCGATGGGTGCCTCGCCCGAGACGCTGGGGGCGCTCGCGGCCGAGAATCTGCAGTATGAGCAGAAGTTTGGCCACGTCTTTCTCATCTTTGCGAGCGGCCGAACAGGCGAGGAGATCCTTGTCGAGCTGCGGCGCCGAATGAAGAACGACGGCGTCACAGAGCTTGCCGAGGCCACCGCCGAGCTGCGAAAGATCGCACGCCTGCGGCTCGAGAAGCTCGTGAGCCCGTGAGCATCTCCACGCACG
>DASTIX010000171.1:0-4761 GCA_035717165.1 Candidatus Dormiibacterota bacterium | reverse complement strand
CGGCCGCGTGCCGATAGCCGCACCAATCTCGACGTCTGGTGGGCGGGATTTTCTACGTACTCCGTAAGACCGTCTTGCTCGAGGAGGTCGGCGATGCGCTGGACGCTCTGCCTAGTGAGCCCGAGATTGCGCGCCACTTGGGCCACCGTCGCCGGCTGGTCGGCCACCATCTCGAGCGTCAGCCAGCGCGCCAGGGTCTGTCCCCCGGTTGCGGCGATCGCCTCGCCAGCTCGACTGAATTGGGCTTCGAGCCGGATCACCGGAATGATGAGATCGGTCAGGATCTGCCCAGCCGCCGTATGTTGTCCATTCGGCAACTTGACAGAATGCTGTCGTTTCGGTACTGTGGACATGACAACATTCTGTCATACCGAGGAGGAGCAAATGAAGCAGAAGGCATCCCTAAAGGCTGAAATCAAGCCATTCCGGATCGCCATTCCCCAATTAGATATCGACGATCTCAACCGACGCCTCGCGGGGACCCGCTGGCCGGACGAGCTGCCCGGATTTGGATTCCCTCTCAGCCAGGCGCGGGAACTGGCGGAGTACTGGATGACCAGCTACGACTGGCGGATACACGAAGCGCGGCTGAACGAACTGCCGCAGTTCACGACCGAGATCGACGGCCAGAACATCCACTTCATCCATGTCCGCTCGAAGCGTCCTGACGCCCTCCCGCTTCTGCTCGTCCACGGCTGGCCGGGCTCGATCGTGGAGTTCATGGGCATTGTCGAACCGCTGCGCGAGAACTTCCATGTCGTCGCGCCATCGATTCCGGGGTACGCGTTCTCGGGGCCGACCCACGAGGCCGGCTGGGACGTCAAACGGGTTGCGTCAGCGTTCGCTGAGCTAATGAGCCGCCTCGGATACGAGCGGTATGGGACCCAGGGTGGCGACTGGGGCTCGGCGATCACGCGCCAGGTCGGTTTGATCGTTCCCGAACACGTCGCGGGCTCTCACTTCAGCACGTTGTCCGCCGTTCCATCGGGTGACCCTGAAGAGATGAAGCTTCTGACCGACCGGGAAAAGTCTTTCCTCGAGCGCGGCCAGCGCTTCCAGCGACAGGGCTCCGGGTACTACATGATTCAGTCGAGCCGCCCACAAACTCTGGCGTACGGGCTGAACGACTCCCCTGCTGGCTTGCTGGCCTGGATCGCGGAGAAGTTCACGGAGTGGACCGATCCCGCGAGCGCGATCGACCGCGAGCAGTTGCTGACTAACGTGTCGGTCTACTGGTTCACCGCCACCGCGAACTCTTCCGCTCGCTTGTACGCAGAGTTCGCTCGAAGTGGTGGCACGTGGGGCAAGGTCGAGAAATCGTCGATACCAGCGGGCGTCGCCCAGTTCCCCTACGAGATCTTCCCGCCCATCAGGCGCTTCGCCGAGCGGGACAACAACATCGTCCACTGGACGGAGTTCGAGCACGGTGGCCACTTCGCGGCGATGGAGGAGCCGCAGCTCCTCGCAGGCGACGTAACGAAGTTCTTCGGGGGCCTTCGCTAGTACCCGGTCGGTCGAGCGAGACAGGTTGCGGCCTAAGGCGAACCACAAGCGTCGGAACTAGTCCGTGCTACGGCACCTGGCGCTCGGCGATGCGACCAGGCGGAGTCGATGCGCCCGCATGATCACCGTCCTTAGTCCCTAGCCGGACAAGCCCTTCGGTAGGAAGGTCGGTGAAGACGGGTTCGCCGCCATGAGGTGGCGGCGGAGCTGAGGAGGGCGCTATGGCAACAATCGCATCGAGACGTCAACGGACAGGAGACGGTCGCCACGACACGACTGCTCCAGCGATCGAACGACCTGCATTGGAGCATTCACGACTCACGCTGCGCGTCGGATTCTGGGCGGCCGTTCTCGCAACGCTTGGTGCAATCGGCTTCGCGATCGGCATCGTCCTCAACATTGCCGTCGTCCCAGGTCCAACCTGGACTGGCGACATTCAGGCTTACGCACGTGGCTACAGCAGCATGGCCATGGCGGTGACGGTCGCTCCATCGCTCGTCATCGTCCCGGCATACGTAGCCCTGGTTGGCAGCTTGTATGCAGTGGCACCCGTGGCCAAGAAGCCCATCGTGCTCATCGCTCTCGCTTTCGCCGCCGTTTACGCGGCGATCGTCGGCACGAACTACTTCCTGCAGCTGATAGCCGTCCGCCAGAACCTTGTGGCAGGCAACACCAATGGCATGGCGCTGTTGATAATGCCCAACAACCACTCGGTCTTCTGGACGCTCGAGTTCCTCGGGTACTTCTGGCAAGGGGTTGCGGCAGGTTTCCTGGCGCTGGCCCTCGCGCACGATCGCCTTCAGCTCTGGATCCGTTGGTTGTTCGCAGCGGTGTTTGTCGCTGGCGCGATAGGCATTGTCGACAGCATCTTGGGTGTGACGTCGTTCACCGACCCCTTGATGATCGCCGGGACGGCCCCGTGGCTGGTGGCGTTTCCGGCAGCCACACTGCTTTGCGCCGTTTACCTGCGGCGACTGCTCAGGCTCAGCGTGTCTTAGGTTCAGTCAGAAGCAGTAGGACGAGCGCCCTCCCTTGCTGGCTCCGGCGTCTTTCGATAATCCCGCCTTATCGCGCCTCAATCGACGCTATCAGGTGCGATTTCCGGCTGAGCTGCCAGCCGTACCGGACCGACGAGGATCCACAGGCCGGCTAAAGTCGCGACGACGGCTCCGATCCACAGTGTCGGCTCGATGCCAATCGTCGAACCCAGGATTCCACCCAAGAACGTCCCGATCGGAATCGTTCCCCAGATGACCGTGCGGATAGTCGCGTTCGCGCGGCCCTGAAGCCGGTCCGGGATCATCGACTGCCGGAGGCTCACTTGTCCGATGTTGTAGACAGCTCCTCCAAGGGAGTAGCCGAAAACCCCAGCTGCCAGCAGTACAACGGTCACGCCATTGGCGGACAGTGGAATCAGTAGGTTGAATGCTCCGGCGAGCGTGACCGATAGGAAAAGGGTCAGACCTAGTCCCACCCGCCTAGTAAGTGGCGACGCGGTTAGCGCGCCCAGGACACCGCCGATCGACCCGATGGCGAATGCAACTCCGACGATAGCTGGAGTCAGATGCAGCATCCGGTAGGCGAAGATCAACAGAACGGCACGGAGAATGTTGGTGCCTAGATTGCTGGTGGCCGACGAACCCGCGATCTTCCAGAGCGTCTGGTTGCCGAAGACCGCGTCCAGACCTTCTCGCAGCTCAGCCCAGAAACCGGTCCTAACCTTGCCGGCGCCTGGCTCGGGCTCCGGGCGGCGGATTACTAGCAGCGAGCCAATCGAGACGGCGTAGGAGAGGGCATCCACCAGCACGGCTTGTGCGGCCCCCACAATTTGGATCAGGAAGCCCGCCACCGCAGGCCCCGACACCTCGGCGACTGACCGCGTCGTCTGCAGCTTCGAGTTTCCATCGACGAGATCTCGACGCAGGACCAGAGACGGCAGGTACGACTGGTAGGACACGTCAAAAAACACGGTGCACACACCCATCACGAGCGCTACGAAATAGAGCTGCTCGATCCTGAGCATCCCCGCCGCCCATACAGCGGGCACGCTCGCAAGGACAAGAAGGCGAACCAGATCGCAAGCGATCATGAGCCGTCGTCTGCGAATCCGATCGGCGTACACGCCCGCGACTAGGCCCAGGACTGGGAACGCGAGGAATTCGAGCGCACCCAGGACTCCGACCTGGAACGGAGTGGCGTGCAGGAGAAGGATCGCCACCGTCGGCAGAGCCAGCTGGGAAACCTGGCTGCCAAGAACGCTGACGGACTGGCCCACCCAAAGTTTGACGAAATCGAGGTTGCGCCAGAGCGG
The DNA here is from genome assembly GCA_035717165.1 of Candidatus Dormiibacterota bacterium. Classification (GTDB taxonomy): domain Bacteria; phylum Chloroflexota; class Dormibacteria; order Dormibacterales; family Dormibacteraceae; genus 40CM-4-65-16. Next base: position 947 of record DASTIX010000171.1, on the reverse strand, counting down.
TCCGCCCACCCGCTAGTCTCGTCCCTCGGGTATCGGAGCGGGCCACGAAGCCGCCACCGCCGCCACTGAAACTTTGTGCATCAGTCCACGGACGTGACGGCGAGGTAAAGCATCGATTGCCGAAGCGGGTCAGTGGCGATTCGCGCGAGGTATGTCGCCAAACCGGCCCAAGAATTGAGCGACTGCAACCTTGAGATATCCCATCGGCCGCACCGCTACGGCTCCGTGTATTGGCTCGCTGAGAAGAACTGCCCGGCGGTTGTCCACGGACAGTCACCCACCGCCGAAACGCGCGCGATCTGCACGGTGAAAGCATGAGCCCTTCCGAAAGAACTTCGGTTGGAAGTTTTGACTCGTTCGGTCGATGTCGGACCTGCTCCGCGGCGGCCTCGGAAGCGAGCAGGCCTGGCGTACAGCAACGCCAGTGGCAAACCGTGATATCTGGCGGGACTCAGCGACACTCGGCGAACAGGAACCTCGATTTCTGAACGGGCGGCGCCGATCTGTCAACCGCAAGGTTCAGGGTTCGAGTCCCTGTCCCGGAGCCAATTTCGAATTCAAATCGGCCTTCCAGGCTGGCGCTGGCCGGGCCCCATTTACCGCCTAGCATCAGTCAATTGCGGTAAGCGACCGTGGTGGCGAGAAGATCGACCCGACAGTTAAGAAAGGAATGTGTTTCCACTGGAGCGCTGAACAGTTGGCGATAACTGGTTTGTTATCCGGCGCTCTCGCGCCGAGACTGATTTGCGGTATTCGCGCGCACGCGCGTCCCTTAGGTACTTACCCGTGGAGAGGAGAGCGATAGGTACTTACCCGTGGAGAGGAGAGCGACGAACGGGCGAGGTTCCATTCGTCTTTGGTCAGCTGACGGCAGTTGGTTGTCAATCCTCGCTGGGTCGGGCGTCGGGCAGCGGTCACTGCCAAGGCTGGGGAGCCGAGAGCCGGGT
>DASTIX010000170.1:0-35757 GCA_035717165.1 Candidatus Dormiibacterota bacterium | reverse complement strand
AACACGACCGCGCGGTCGTCCTTGCCCGGCTTGACCTGGTAGGGCACGATCTTCCGCTCTGAGTCGACCTCGCCGAACTTGCGGCCCATGAACCGCTTGATCGAGTAGACGGTGTTCTCAGGGTTGACGGCTGCCTGGCGGCGAGCCAGCGTGCCCACCAGCCGCTCACCGGACTTGGTGAAGGCGACCACGGAGGGAGTCGTGCGTGAACCTTCGGAGTTCGGGATGACGACGGGCTCACCGCCTTCCATGACGGCGATGACCGAGTTGGTCGTCCCCAGATCGATTCCTACGGTTTTAGGCATATGTCGCTGTTCCTCCAGGTGGGATGGATTTGAGATTCGAAGTGAATACGTTTGTTCTTTTCCCCACCTTCGGGGCCATAAAACCCGTTTGCGCCTACGCTTTTCTCGATGGCCATATACGAGCTCGACCCGGTCGACCGCATAGCGGTCGCGGCCGTCGGCGAGCCGGGCCAGCGGCAGTTCTTTCTCCTCGCCACCGGCTCCGGCCGGACGCTGACCCTGGGCTGCGAGAAGTCGCAGATCCAGGCGCTGGTCGTGCGCCTGCACCAGATGCTCGAGGCGCAGCAGATCGAGGTCCCCGAGGGAGCCGCCGCCGCGGGCAGCAACGACTCGCCTGGGGAGCCGGAGTGGCAGATCGGCGAGATGGGCCTCGGCTACCACGAGGCGCGGCGGATGTTCGTGCTGGTCGCCAGTCAGGCCGCGGTTGGCGAGTCGACGGAGGAGACCGAGGCCAACGACGCGCCGAGCGTCCGGTTCTGGCTCAGCCCGGACCAGGTGGTCTCGTTTTCTAAGCAGGCCGAGTCCGTGCTTTCGGCCGGGCGGCCGGTCTGCCCGCGCTGCGGCCTGCCCATGGATCCCGCGGGCCACCCGTGCCCGGTCATGAATGGCGCGCGGCCGATCTTCTGAGACCCATCCGGAGCAGCTGCTCGCCTCGCTGCCCGACTTCAAGATCCTTGGCATCCTCCACGGAGCCTCGAACTACACCTTCCTCGCGCGCCTGGGACCACATCCTCCCGACGGCCTGCAGGCGGTGTACAAGCCGGCGCGCGGCGAGTCGCCGCTGTGGGACTTCGAGGCAGGATCGCTCTATCGCCGTGAGGTGGCCGCCTACGAGCTGAGCAAGGTGCTCGGGTGGCCGAACATCCCGCCCACGATCGTTCGCTCGAGCGCGCCGCACGGCGTCGGCGCGGTCCAGCTCTTCATCGACGCCGACCGTCGCCACTTCCTCGGCCAGAACACCGTGCGTGAGGACGTGTGGATGCGGGTCGCCCTCTTCGACGTCATCGCCAACAACGCCGACCGCAAGTCCGGCCACTGCCTGTTCGACGCGCAGGACAAGGTGTGGGTGATCGACCACGGGCTCACCTTCCACGTCGACCAGAAGCTGCGGACCGTGATCTGGGACTTCTCGGGGCGGCCGCTGCCGGGCGAACTCTGCGGCGACGTCGAGCGCGCCCTGATCGAGCTCGAGCGCGGGCAGCTCGGCAAGACGATGCAGGAGCTGATCAGCGCGGCCGAGATGCGCGTCCTGAAGCGGCGCGTGCGTGCCGTGCTCGACCCGCGCTGGCGCTTCCCCGAGCCGAGCTCCGCCTGGTCGATCCCCTGGCCGCCGGTGTAACCGAATGGCTTCTGGTATCGTTCCCCGGCTTCATGCGGTTGCTCCGGGCCCTTGTCCTTTTGGTGCCAATTTGGCTTCTCCTGACGGCTGAGACCTCATCAACTCCCTCTCCGAGTCCGTCGCCGTCCACAAGCCCACCATCGCCGTCACCCACCCCACCCCCCACGCCGACCCCGGTCAACGCGTTCCTGTCCCTCGACGTCACGGCGGGCGACGCGAACACCGTGATCAACGTCAGCGGGGGTCAGTTCCTCCCGAACGAGCAGCTGACGCTGTACTGGGACACCACCGCCCACGTGGCGGGATCGGCCACCGCCGACGCGAACGGCAGCTTCAACACGCGGGTCAAGCCGTTCTCCGGCGACCCGCCCGGACTGCACAAGCTGTGCGCGAGCGTCGTCCCGAACCCCTGCGCCGACTTCACCATCAACGCCCCGGCCACTTCGCCATCTCCGTCACCGACGCCGAGCGAGTCGCCGTCGCCATCCCCGTCGGCGACGGCAGCCATCACCGCGACGCCTTCTTCCACGCCCGTCGCGGCGACGCTCAACGGCTTCGACGTGATCTCCAAGCCACCGTTCGTGTTTCTTCCGATCGCGGGCGCGGTGGCGATCGGATTGGCGCTGGCGTTCTGGGTGTTCAGCGTCGTCCGGCGACCTCGCCAGGTCGCGCTGACGTCGGCCGCGGTCGTGCATCGAGCGATGAGACCGGACTACTCGGCAGGCTTCGGCACGCCGCCCCCCGCTCCGCCGGCGCCGCAGGCCGAGGCATCGGCGTGGGAGCAGTCGCCGGTCCATCCCTCGCCCCAGCAGCAACCGGTGCCGGGCGCGCCGGAAGCGCCGGCGGAGGCCTCGCCGATGACCAGCGTCGAGTGGGGTCCTCCGGTCGAGTGGGGCACCGGCACGTCCGACTGGGGCTTCCCAGAGCCGCCGCTGACGGACGATCTTCCCGACCCCCCGCAACCGGGCGACTAATTCCCCTGCCGGTCGGCCGAATTTAGTATTCGGCTGATGACCGCTCTGCTCGAGGTGCGCGAGCTGACCGTGCGCTTCGGCGGTGTGGTAGCCCTAGACAGGGTTTCGTTCGCGGTCGAACCTGGCGAGGTCGTCGCGCTCATCGGTCCCAACGGTGCTGGGAAAACGACCCTGTTCAACGTCGTCACGCGGGTGTATCGCCCAGCCGGCGGTTCAGTCCTGATCGATGGCGAACCGATCACATCGATGGCGCCGCACGAAGTGATTCGCCACGGAGTCGCGCGCACGTTTCAGAACGTTGCGCTGTTCCGCTCGATGACGGTTCTCGAAAACGTTCTGCTTGGAGCGCACATCCATACCAATGCCTCGTGGCTGGAGTCGGCCGTGCCTTTGCCGCGGGCGATCAACGCTGAGTCGGCTTCGCGAGACAAGGCGATGCAGATGATCGAACTGGTGGGGCTGAAATCACTTGCCGCCGCTCCTGTCGCGGTGCTGCCGTTCGGCACACAAAAGCTCGTCGAGCTCGCGCGCGCGCTCGTCTCTTCGCCGCGGCTCGTCCTCCTCGACGAACCCGCCGGTGGGATCAGCCAGCAAGAAGTCGATGTGATGGGATCGCGGTTGCGCAAGATCCGGCGCGAGCTCAACCTGACGATGCTGGTCGTCGAGCATCACATGTCGTTCGTCATGGGCATCTCGGACCGCGTGGTCGTTCTCGACTTCGGTAGGAAGATCGCGGAGGGCACTCCGTCCGAGGTCCAGAACAACCGGGCCGTCATCGAGGCCTACCTGGGCGCGGCATAGCGATGGCAGCACTGCTCGAGCTCGAGGATGTTCGCGCCGGTTACCGCCAGACGTCGGTGCTCCACGGCGTTTCTCTGTCCGTTCCGGAAGGTTCGGTGGTCTCGCTTCTCGGAGCCAACGGCGCCGGTAAGACGACCACGCTGCGCGCGATCACCGGCGGCGTCCGCTGGACAGGCGACATCAAGTTTGCCGGGCACTCGCTTCGTGGCCTGTCGACCGAGGAGATCGTGCGTCGAGGCATCGCTCACGTGCCCGAGGGGCGCGGCATCTGCACCGAGCTCACCGTCGACGAGAACCTGCGCCTTGGCTCGCACCTTCGCCGTGACGGCGGCGAGGTGCGCAAGGACTACGACCGGGTTTTCGAGTATTTCCCCGTGCTGAAGGAGCGGCGAAAGCTCTCGGCAAGCACGCTTTCCGGAGGTGAGCAGCAGATGCTCGCTCTCGCGCGCGCCCTGTTGATGCGTCCGCGCCTGATGCTGCTCGACGAGCCATCCCTCGGCCTTGCGCCGATGGTGGTGCGTTCGATCTTCAAGATCATCCGCGACATCAACGAAGCGAGCGGGGTCGCGGTCCTGCTGGTCGAGCAGAATGCACGCATCGCTCTCAATCTGTCGAGCACGGCTTACGTGCTCGAGGTAGGCCGGGTCGCGCTCCACGGCGAGAGCAATCAACTGCAGGACAACGAGTCGGTCCGCCGCTCGTACCTCGGGTACTGAGGGTGCCCTGATGCAGGAGTTTCTTCAGCTCCTTCTGGACGGCATCGCGACGGGCGGCATCTTCGCGAGCCTGGCGCTGGCGCTGGTGCTGATCTACAACGCGATGGGCCTCGTCAACTTCGCCCAGGGCGAGATGGCGATGTTCGCCACGTTCATCGCCTACAGCCTGCTCGGAAGGGGGATGAACTTCTGGCTCGCCTTTCCGGTGGTCCTGGTGCTGGCTTTCGCCGGCGGCGTCGCGATTCATCGCGTCGTCATCAAGCCCGTCGAACGCGCTCCGGTTCTTGCGCTGGTCATCATCACGCTCGGCCTCGCAACCGCCATCAACGGCCTCGCCGGGTTCATCTGGGGCTACGGGCCGCGGCCGTTCCCGAGCCCGTTCGCGTCCAGCGCGGTCGGCATCGGCGGCGTTTACGTCAGCTACCGCGACCTGGGCGTGATCGCGGTTTCAGGCCTGGTCCTGCTCGCCGTGTATCTGCTCCTTCGGCGCACGACCGTTGGTCTCACCATGCGGGCGGCGGCCCATCATCCGGAGGCGAGCCGGCTGCTGGGCGTGCAGGTGAGCTGGATGCTTGCGCTGGGCTGGGGGCTCGCGTCTGCGGTCGGCGCGGTCAGCGGCATGATGGTCGCCCCGATCCTCTTTCTCGAGCCGAACATGATGCAGACGATCATCATCTACGCCTTCGCGGCTGCGGTCCTCGGCGGCATCGAGAGCCCGTTAGGCGCAGTTGTGGGTGGGCTGCTGGTCGGCGTGATCATCGATCTTGGCGGAGCGTATCTGCCGGGCGTCGGCGGTGACCTTCAGCTCGCGGTCGGATTCGCCATCATCGTCGTCGTCCTCATCCTCCGGCCCAACGGCTTGTTCGGACGCGCCGCGACGAGAAGGGTCTGACCGTGCGCAGCATCCGCAAGGCTCCAACCCGGTACGCGGCGGTTGCCATCGTCGTCATCTTCTTTCTCGGGCTGCCGACGGTCATCAGCAGCTACCTGGCCAGCGAATGGGCCCAGGCGCTGATCCTCGCGATCGCGATCATGGGCCTCAACGTCCTCGTCGGCTACAGCGGACAGCTCTCGCTCGGGCACGGTGCATTCATGGCTTGCGGCGCGTACATCTCCGCGATCCTCGTCCAGAGATACAAGGTCGATTTCCTCCTCACGATCCCCATCGCCGCGATAGCGACCGGCGTGGTCGGCTTCCTGTTCGGACTCCCGGCTCTTCGGCTTTCCGCGCTGTACCTCGCGCTGGCCACGTTTGCGCTGGCGGTGGTGACTCCCAGCCTGATCAAGCGGCCAGAGTCGCTGACCGGAGGCGTGCGCGGAATCCTCATCACCCAGCCTGATCCGCCCCAGTTCGCTCAGACCATCTTCGGCACCATCACGGGCACCTTCATGACGAGCGACCAGTGGGTGTACTACATCGTCCTTTTCTGCGGCCTGCTGCTGTTCTGGCTCGCGTGGAACATCGGTCGCCAGCGGCCGGGACGCGCGATGCGGGCGATCCGCGACGCGGAGGTCGCGGCGGCGTCATCGGGAGTCAACGTTGCGGGCTACAAGACGCTGGCGTTCGGCCTGTCCGCCTTTTACGCGGGCATGGCGGGGTCGCTGTACGCCCTGTCGATAGGGTTCATCAACCCCGACACCTTCCCCGTTGCGCTCTCCATCCAGCTTCTCGTCGGCGCGGTGGTTGGCGGATTGGCCTCGACCCCGGGTCCGCTGATCGGCGCGATCTTCGCCTACTTCCTGCCGATCGCGGCGAGCCAGTGGGTACCGAGCCAGACCTGGCTGCCGGACCAGATCACCTCGACTGTGAAGAATGCCGGCCCCGCCGTCTCCTACGGGGTGATACTGATCCTGGTGATGATGTTCGCGCGCAATGGCATCGTCGGCCTCGTGACCGACGGCTACGCGGCGCTCAATCGCCGATTGCGTGGTGCGGGCGATCGGGAGACTGGACAAGTGCCGCCCGATCCCCAGACTGTTTAAATACAGACTCATCACATCGGGAGGAGGTTTCATGGGCAAAAAGGGCCCGGGATTAGCCGGGGCGGTGGCCTTGTTCCTTGCGGTGGCCGCGTGTGGGGGCTCACCCAGCAGCGCGCCGCAGACTGACGTCGGCATCACCAGCAACTCGATCCTTTTGGGCAACACCAACGCGCTGTCTGGTCCCGCCGCTGCGTACGGAACTATTTCGAACGCTGAGAAGGCGTACTTCGACTACGTCAACAGCCAGGGTGGGATCAACGGCCGGAAGATCACGTTCACGATCGTCGACGACGGTTACAACCCCGCCCAGACGGTCCCTCTCACCAAGCAGCTGGTCGAGCAGAACCAGGTGTTCGCAATGTTCAGCGGTCTCGGCACGCAGACCCAGACGTCGGTGCGCGACTACCTGAACTCCAAGAAGGTCCCACAGCTGTTCGTCGCGACCGGCGCGACCACCTGGGGCAAAGATCAATCGTCGAATCAATGGACCATGGGCTGGCAGCCGCCGTACCAGGGGGAGGCCCGCATCTACGCGAAGGACGTCCTCCAGAACCACCCGAACGCGAAGATCGGCGTGCTCTACCAGAACGACGACTACGGGCAGGACTATCTGAAAGGACTGACGGACGGGCTCGGCGACAAGGCGTCGATGATCGTCGACAAGGAGCCCTACGACGTCACGGCGGCTGACCCATTCGCGCAGCTGACGAAGTTGAAGGCGGCCGGCGTCGACACGCTGTTCCTCTTCTCGACTCCGAAGCCTTCGATCCAGTCACTCGTCTTCGTCACCAAGGTTGGCTGGACACCGACGATCTACCTGAACTCGGTATCCAACCCTCAGATCTACATGCTCGCCGCCAAAGGCGCGGGCGCAGCGCTGCAGAACGTGACGAGCGTGGGCTACATCAAGGATCCGACCGACCCACAGTGGGCTAACGACAGCGGCATGAAGCTTTACATGCAGGTGATCGCCAGCTGCTCCACCTGCAAGCCCAACGACGGTTTCAACATCTACGGCGTCGCTGTTGCATACACGATGGTCGACGTGCTCAAGCAGGCCGGCAACACTCTGACCCGCCAGAACGTCATGAACATCGCATCGAGCCAGCTGAACGAGAGCAACCCATTCCTGCTGCCAGGGGTGAAGGTCAAGACGACGTCGTCAGACCACTTCCCGATCATGCAGGAGCAGGTCATCACCTGGAGCGGCACGGGCTGGACGCTTCAGGGCAGCCTGATCGACGAGCGAGGCACGCTCAAGTAGCAGTCCAGAGGATTCGCAAACGCGTGCAGCCGTACTGGCTGCACGCGTACATCCTCCTCTTCACCGGCCTGGGCCTTTTCGCGGACAGCCGCGTGTCCGCCCTCTGGCAGCAGGACGCACTAGGGGTGCTCGCGTTCACCGCCCTCGTCCTTCTTTCTTTGAAGGCGCCGGCCGAGCTGCGCATGCAGGCGTGGATCTGCGTCGGCGTCGCGACCTGTTTCGAGATCTTCGCGTCGCTGATCTGGGGCCTCTACCACTACCGCATGCACAACCTGCCGCTCTACGTGCCGGCGGGTCACGGGACCGTCTACCTCTTCGGATTGATGGCCGCGCAGACGCCGATGATCCAGCGGCATGGACGCCGTGTCGCCTATGCGGTGCTGGGCGCCGCCACCGCATGGGCGGTGCTGGGCCTGACGGTGCTGCCGCTGATCAACGGCAGGTTCGACGTGCAGGGTGCGCTGTGGCTCCCCTACCTCGGTTGGTTCCTTCTGCGGTCGCCGCGCTGGCCGGTCTTCGCCGGGATATTCCTGATGGTCGCCGAGCTCGAGATCCTCGGCACCTCGTTCGGCAACTGGTACTGGATGCCGTACGCACCGTGGACGCACATTCCGTCGGGCAACCCGCCGTCGGTCGTCGCGGGCGGCTACTGCATCATCGACGGCACGGTGATGACCGTGCTGTGGTCCTACAGGGTCGGCTTGAAAACCATCATCGCGAGGATCACGAGCACCAGCAGCCCGAGAATCGGACCGAGCGTGCGGCTCCTGTTCGCCAGGCGCACGAACTCGGCCGAAGCTGTCTCCCCCGCGTCCGCCAACCTGATCTGATTGCGGACCAGCGGGGTGAAGATCGCAAAACCGAGAATCGCGATGGCGATGAAGAGCACGACCGCCACGACGATCCACAGCTGAAGGCCGAAGTTGCCGGCGAAGATCATGATCAAGCCGGTGAGGAAGAGCACGCCGTAGGCGGGGTTCGCGATTCGGTTGTCGAGGAACTGGATCCCCTTGAGCACGAACGACGTGTGACCCGGATCGCGAGCCATGCGCGTGGCCCACACGCCGTACGTGATGTTCGCGCCGACGGCGACGAGCGCGGAAAGGATGTGGATGTACTTGAGAACCAGGTACCACGAGAACATCAGCGCAGCTCGAAGGTGGCGGTGCCCACGGTCGTCCGCTTTCCGGCCTCGTCTTCACCCCAGATCTCGAGCTCGACGTCCTGGCCTTCGACTTTGGTGACGCGACCCGCGCAGCGATAAGGACGTCCCGGCACGTCGACGCCGCGATAGCTGACCTCGAAGGTCTTCAACGTCCCTTCGTCCCCGATCCAGTCCGTCACGAGCTGACCGAGGAACGCGGCCTTGAGCAGGCCGTGGAGGATCACTCCGGGCAGCCCGACGCCACGCGCGTAGGCCTGGTCGTAGTGGATCTCGTAGAAGTCACCCTGCGCACCCGCGTACTGCACCAGCTGCCTGGTGGTCGGATGCTTGACGAGCTCCGGAATCTCCTGCCCGACCTGGACATTCATCGCCGGATCACCGTGCCCCGCACCTTCGCGACGAGCTGACCGTGCTGGTTGACGTACTGGGTCTCGAAGACGATGAACAGCATCTCGCCGGACGAGCCCGACTTGTCGTAGACGTCCGCGACATGACTGCGCGCCGTGATCTCATCACCGACCATCACGGGGGCGAAGTATTCGAATCGATTGCCTCCGTTGAGCCAGCCCTTGCCGAAGTCCTCGGCGTCGTCGAGGTGCATCGACGCGCCGGCGAGGGCAACGAGAAATGTCGGCGGCGCCTCTTTCTGCCAGCGCGGATTGTCATCTCCGATCGCCTCGGCGAACCGGCGCACATGTCCGGCTTCGACGGTCGCGGTCACGGGCGGACCCTCGACGCCGACGCGCGTCTTGAGGCGGTCGATCGCCTCGAGGATGTTGACGCTCATCGCCCTCGAGGGAGACCGAGCACACGCTCAGCGATGATGTTGCGCTGGATCTCCGACGACCCCGCATAGATCGTCTCTGCTTGCGCCCACATCCATCCGTACTGCCAGCGGCCGTCCTCGATGGCCATCGCGGACTCCGGCGCCAGCGCGCCGTACATGCCCTCCACTCCGATCGCGGCTTCCTGCAGGCGCTTGTCCATCTCGCTCCAGAAGAGCTTGGTCACGCTGGCCTCGGGACCGGGCGCCTGCCCGTGCTGCGCCTTGGTCAGGTTGCGCAGTCCGATGAGACGAAACACGTGCGCCTCGATCTGCGCCTGCGCGATCTTCTGCCGCGTCGTCGCATCGGCGCCGGCGCCGCGGTCGCGCGCAAGCGTTGCGAGCTCGGCGACCGCGCGTTCGAAACGAGCAGCCTGCGCGAGGCCACCACGCTCGAAGCCGAAGACGGCCATCGCGATCTTCCAACCGTCGCCCGGCTCGCCCACGAGGTCCCGATCTTCAACCTCCGCGTTGGAAAGAAAGATCTCGCAGAACTCGCCGCCTCCGGTCATCTGCTTGATGCGCCTCACCTCGACTCCGGGCTGATCCATGTCGACGAGGAAGAAACCGATTCCCTTGTGGGGCGCGACGTTTGGATCCGTCCGTGCGAGCAGGAAGCTCTTCTGCGAGTAGTGCGCGCCGCTGGACCAGGTCTTCTGACCGGTCAAAAACCATTTGCCGTCGCGGCGCTCCGCTTTTGTGCGCAGGCCGGCAAGGTCGCTGCCGGCGTCGGGCTCGCTGAAACCCTGGCAGAAGATTAGCTCGCCGCTGAGGATCCGGTCGATGTACGTCTCCTTCTGCCAATCGCTGCCGTGGCCGAGCAGCGTCGGCGCCAGCAGGGTGACGCCGAGACGGCCGAGGATGCCCGGTGCGCCGGCCTTGGCCATCTCCTCCTGATAGATCGCCTGCATCACGGGAGTCGCGCCGCGGCCACCCGCAGACTTCGGCCAGCCCAGCTTCAGCCAGCCGCCCTCGTAGAGCCTGCGCTGCCACTCGCGCTGGATGTCGGTCTCCTCTTCCTCGCGGAAGCCCCCGACTCCGCCATGGCCCCACTCGACCGGCAAGTTGGCTTCGAGCCAGGTTCGGACCTCTTGCCTGAAGGCTTCTTCCTCGGGCGTAAAGCCGAGATCCACGGTTTCGAAGATAACGTTTTGCGGCAGACTGAATGGGATGGCTGCAGAGGTCCTGTGCGGTCGTTGCGGCACCCTGCTCACGAACCCGAACGCGCCGTGCCCGCGATGCGGCTCCCCGGCTTCGGGTGGGTATGCCTCGCCGGCTTCGGGCGGGTATGCCTCGCCGGCTTCAGGCGCTTACGCGGTCCCCGTAGGGCGGGTGCGCAAGAGCCCGGTCCTCGCCGCGGCGCTTGCGATCGTCCCCGGTCTCGGTCACGTCTATCTCGGCCACAACCTCAAAGGACTCGGCTACTTCGTCGGCGTCGGCGGACTGCAGTTCTTCGGGTTCGACCTCGACCTTTCCGTGATCGGGGCGGCGATCGGCGTGCCCATGGAGCTGGGTGGCGCCGGCCTGTGGGTGTTCAGCATCGTCGATGCATATCGCACGGCCAAGCAGATGGAGCGCCTGGGGTTCTAGCCGGTCTCTAGCTCGCGCGCCGCCGTCTCGTGGTCGTTCGCTTTCGCCGGCCGTTTGCCGGTGCGGCCTTCGCGCGGCCACGGGTCGATTTGCTCCCGAGAGCGCGCTGCACACGCCGCGAGAGGGTTCGAATCCCGCGCTCGACGCTCTTTCCGGCTGCGGACTTCTCCGCCTTCGCCGTGAGGTTTGCAACCTGCTTCTGCAGCTGCCGGTTCTTCTTGATCAGCTCCGCGACCATGGCGTTGAGCTGGCCGACGAGATCACCGCCAGCCGCGCGCGGCGCCTTGTTCTTGGAACCAGGCGGCCGGCCGCGACGCCGCGGTGCATTCGACTGTGCTTCCTCTGCTGGCATTCCTATCTCCCCTCAAATAAAAAGAAACGAGCGCAGCAATTCTAGCCGCGCTCGTCGAAAATGAAATTCAGGCCGCTGCGAGAAGCTGTTGTTTGGAGAGGCTTTTCAATCCTTCACGTGCTAGTTCATGTGCGGGATTTGCTTTACGGCTGACATAACGCACGACACGCCAGCCCCGCCTGCATCGCTCGCGGACTTCGTGAACCGCGGTGCGAAAGCTGTCGCTTGATGGCATTCGGCTGCGCACCACCGGCGCGCAATCGGTGCGGACGATGACGCGGTGATACGGCCATCGTGCGGCGGCGAGGTCGAGGGCTCCTGCGCAAACGTGAGCTTCGAGCTGCGCCGATCCTCCGATGTGCGAAAAGCCGAACGATTCTGTGTAGACGGCGCGACCTCTAACAAAAACGGCCAGGCCGCATCCGGCCCGGCCGTGCTTGTCCAGCGCGGCGTCCACGTAGATCACCAGGCACTCCCGCAAACTGTGTTCCTCCCGTTTGGCGGTCTGGGGAGGGCCCCAGGCCAGGATTTCGGAAGAGCCTAACACGATGTTGCGCGCTTGTCGCCAAGCGAGCACAACATCTTGGGTCAGTCGGCTGGAGGTAGCTCCGTGCCCATCGCGTGATAGCCGCCGTCGACGTGCACGAGCTCGCCGGTGGTCGCGTCGAGGTAGTCGGAGAGAAGCACTGCGACCGCCCTTCCCACCGGCGACCGATCCTGGAGACTCCAGCCGAGAGGAGCCCGTTTTTCCCACACCTCTTCGAAATCTTTGAATCCTGGGATTCCGCTCGCGGCGAGTGTCGCCAGCGGGCCCGCACACACCGCATTGACGCGGATCTTGTAGCGGCCCAGGTCGCGCGCCAGGTATCGCGTCACCGATTCCAGCGCTGCTTTAGAAACGCCCATCCAGTCGTATTTCGGCCAAGCGTTCGTCGAATTGTCGAAGTCGAGAGTCACCAACGAGCCGCCATGGTCTTTCATCAGGGGAAGAAATCCCCGTGCCATTTCCTTGAAGGAAAATGCGCTCACCTGGACCGCGGTCGCGACAGATTCCCAGGGAGTATTCAGAAACTGACCCCCCAGGGCATCGGCCGGCGCAAAAGCGACCGAATGCACAAGACCATCGACGCGGTCCCACCGTTTAGCGGTTTCGTCGAAAGCACTGGAGATGTCCGACGGCTTGCTGACATCCATCTCGAGGATGTCCGGAACCGGATCGAGCTTCTTGGCCGTCATCTGCGTGATGCTCATCATCCGGCCGAAGCTCGTGAGCAGAATCTCGGCGCCTTCGCGCTGACATTCCTGCGCGATGGCAAACCCGATGCTTCGCCGGTCGGACATGCCGGCGATCAGAATTCGCTTCCCTTTCAGAATCATGCGGAGATACTAGGGCTGTTCGCCGGTTGCCACCGGCAGGTCGCGATTCGACCAATCGCTCCAGGAGCCGGCGTATAGCCGCGCATTGGGAAGTCCTGCGATCTCCATAGCCAGCAGCTGCTGGGTCGCATTGACACCGGATCCGCAGTAGAAGACCGCGCCACGGCCGGCGCCGAGACGTTCGTACTGCCGGCGAAGCTCGTCGGGTGACTTGAATCGTCCGTCGGCCGTCACGTTCTCGGTGTAGGGCAGGTTGATCGCGCCGGGCACGTGGCCTGCCTTGGGGTCGATGGGTTCTTTCTCTCCGCGATAGCGCTCGCCGAGGCGCGCGTCGATCACGGGCACGTCGCGTATCGCGCTCACCGCCTCGCAATCGAGCACCCGCGACATGTCGGGCTGCGTAGCACGAAAATCGCCGCCGCGCACTTGTGGCGTCGCGGTCTCGAGAGGCTGGCCCCACGCCTGCAGACCTCCATCGAGCACCGCCTGCGCGCGATGGCCGAAAAGCCGCAGGAGAAACCACAGCCGCGACGCCGTCGGTGCCGCTGTGGCGTCGTCGTAAACGACGACGCGCGTCTCTGCGCCGACTCCTGCGTTCCGCATCTCCACCTCGAACTGCTCGGCCGTCGGAAGAGGGTGGCGGCCCCCACCCTCTCTACCGGTGACCGCTTCGAGGTCGACGAACACCGCGCCGGGAATGTGGCCGCGCGTGTACTCGTCGCGGCCGTTGCGGTGAGCCAGGTACCACCGGAAGTCGATCACGCGAACATCGCTGTCGCGAAGGTGGTCGCGCACCCAGTCGGCGTCGACCAGTGGTCCGAACGGCATCACCCTCCGTGGACGATGCGCGTGTCGTGACAGAAGTGCACTGCGTGCGGATGTGACGCGTGGAGCTTGTGCAGCGAAGAAGTCCAGGCGTCGCGGTCGGCATGCTGGCCCGGCCACGACGAGAGGTCCGCTTTCTCCGCCTCCTCATAGATGTTCGCCGTGTACGCCGCGTCGCCGATCATGACCGCCGTGCCGTCCTGGGCGTCGACCAGGACGCTCTGATGCCCCACGGTGTGGCCGGGCGTTGCGACCACGCGCACTCCTTCCGCGATCTCGGCGTCGCCGTCGACCAGCTCGTAACGCGCGCCGGCGAACTCAAACCACTTCGTGTTGAGAGGCTCTTCTCGCTTCGCCCGCTCGAACTCCGAGCGCTGGATGTAGAACGGAGCGTGCTTGAAGACCGCGTTCTGACCGCAGTGATCGAAGTGCAGATGGCTGTTGATCACGATCTTCACATCGACCGGGCTGAGATCGTGCTCCGCGAGCGCGTCGGCGGCGTGACGGTTGACCACTCCCCACTCTTTGATCAGCCGCTCGTCTCCCCAACCGACGCCGGTGTCGACAAGAATCGCGCCCGCCCGCGGATGCTTGATCACGAAGCCGTGCACCGGGATGTCGTTGAATCTCTCGATCTGCGATAGGTGCAGACGAACGATCTCGAGCACTAGGGGAGGAACGGCGACGCCGCGAAAAGCGTGAACAGAAGAGCGAGATAGACGAGCGAGTATGCGAATACGCGCCTCGTCCAACGCCGGCGTTCGAGGTCCAGCACCGTGATGCCTATGAGCCCGGCGCCGAGCACGAGCGCCCCGGCCAGGTAGACGGTTCCGGCCGCGCCGGTGAAGAACGGGACGACGCTCACGGCAGCGGTCAGGGTCGCGTACGCGATGCTCTGCCGCTTGGCCGTTCGCTCGCCCGCCACGACGGGCAGCATCGGGATGTTGGCTCGCGCGTAGTCGGCCTTGATCAGCTGCGCGAGCGCCCAGAAATGCGGCGGCGTCCAGAACAGCACGACGGCAAAGAACGAGAGTGCCGTCAGGTCGAGCCCTCCCGACGCCGCCGCCCATCCGACAAGCGGAGGCACGGCGCCTGCGGCGCCGCCGATCACGATGTTCTGTGGCGTCGACCGCTTCAGCCACATCGTGTAGACGAATACGTAGAACGCAGCACCGAAGAGGGCGAGCAGCGCCGCCAAGAGGTTGGCGAATGCCCAGAGCACCAGGAGCGCCACCGCGTTCATCGCGATCCCGAGGGCCAGTGCGTGCCACGGCGGTATCCGGCCTGCCGGCAGCGGCCGGCCTCGCGTCCGCATCATGGCCGCGTCTATATCGCGGTCGAACCACATGTTGATGGCGTGCGCGCCACCGGCCGCGAGCGTGAGACCGACGAAGCACGCGGCCACCGCCTCGAGGCGCGGATGGCCGTGCGCCGCGGGCAGCATCACTCCCAGCGCCGTGGCGTCGAGGAGCGCGACGATCCGCAGCTTGATGAGGCTGAGGTAGTCGCCGAAGGTTGCGGAGGTCGCGCGGACTTCGGCCTGCGTCGTAATCGCGCTCACGCCGGCCTCTTATCCACGGAAAGGTGCGCCAAAGCGGGTCGCGCATCGGCCCGTGGGAACGTCAGCAGGGCGATCGACAGCATCCCGGCCCACACCAGCGTCGCCATCGCGACGTGCAGTCCGTTGAAGAGCGCCGCGTCCGTGACGGCGGCGACGGCGCCCACCGCGACCTGCGCGGCGAGAATCACCAGGGTCGCAACGGCCGCCGGGCGGAGGCTCGACTCGCGCATTGCCTTGACCGCGACGTAGACCATCAACGCTCCGAGGACCAGCACCGACCCGCGGTGCAGCATCGTGAAAGCGTTGACCCCGGAGAAGTCAGGGGCAAATCCTCCGCCGCACAGCGGCCACGTGCGGCACTGCTGATCGGCGCTGCTCGCGACCACAGTGGATCCCGTCAACAGCAGCAAGTAGGTGGCGGCCGCGCCCACGACCGCGAGGGGTCTGACGGTCGCAACCCCGCCCGACGCGGGCAGCGAGAGCACGGCGGTCGCGAGCAGGCAGCCGAGGATGAGCATCGCGAGGCCGAGGTGCACCAGCACGAGCCACGGCGCCAGCTCCTGCGCCACGACGATTGCGCCAAGCCCGCCCTCTCCCGCGATCGCGACCAGCGATCCCGTGGCGACGATCGCGACGATCGGACGCCTCCGGTGGTATACGACCCACGCGAGCACCACGGTCGCGATCACGAGCACGCCGGTGATCGTACCCACCGACCGGTGGGAGTACTCGATGATCGAATGGATGTCCGCGGGCGGATAGGGCCGCCCATGGCACAGCGGCCAGTCGGGGCATCCGAGGCCTGAGCTCGTGACCCGCACCACGCCTCCAAGCGCGATCTGCAGGTACGCGAAAGCAGCCGTCACGAAGGCGAGGCGGCGAAACAGCGCAGGTGAGACCAACAGGGACGAGTCTACTTAGCGGTCAGGTTCGACAATTCGGCGGCGAGGACGCTCTGGTCGACCTGGCCGACCTGCCGGCGATCGATCGTGCCGTCCGCACGTACGAACACGGTCATCGGCAGCATGAAGATGCCGTACGAGTGGCCGACGCTCAGGTCGGAATCGAGAAGGGCCGTGCGGTGGATCCCGAGGCTGTCGAGAAAAGCCCGCGTCGATGAGCTGCTGTCTCCCTCGTCGACGAGAACGAGGCGAGCCCCCGACTTCGGACCGACGGATTGGTCGAGGAGCGGCATCTCGGCTTTGCACGGGGGGCAGTAGCTCGCCCAGAAGTTGATCACGAGCGGCTGGCCTTTGTAATCGGCGAGGCTCACGCTGCTGCCGTCCGACGCGAGCAGCCTGAACATCGCCGCGGTCCCTCCTGCCGACTGAGGAGCGGCTTCCGGTCCGCCGATGGTAGCGAGCGCCTGCAGCACGTCCGGAGATCCCCATCCATCCCCTCCCGAGCCGAGCTCGTAAAGGCCGCGGCTGCTGAGCTGTGTCACCAGCGCGCCCGGGATGTCGCTGCCGACGCTCGGAACGCCGCGATACACGAGCCGGACGAAGCCGTGCCGGTCGACCAGCACCAGCGTCGATGTGTGGGCGTCGAGGCTCGAAAGCCCGACGTCGAAGGGCTTCCAGAAGCTCTCGAGCTGTTGCGTCGAGCCGGTCGCGAACGTCCAGCTCGCACCCACCTGGCGCGCGTAATCAGCAAGCGCCGACGGCGTGTCGGTGGCCGGATCGGTCGTCACCTCGAGCATGCCCGCGGTCGAGGGCAGGTGCTTTGCCAGCTGCAGAAACAGGGCGGTGTAGAGCGGGCATGTCTCATGGCATGTCGTGTGAAAGGCGGCGATGACGATGTCGCGGCCCGCGATGCTCGTGTTGTCGATCGGCTCTCCCCGCTGGTTGACGAGCGAAAACTCGGGCATCGCCACAAACCTGCCCGACAGCTCGCCGAGGCCCAGGTTCACGTCGTCGTTGCCGGCGTAGACGCCGCCGGTGGCGAGGTCCCCTGAATCGATGCCGAGCAGCAGGGGCTCGACCAGACCGGACGTGATCGTGACCGAAACGCGCTGGGTCGCACCGCCAAACCTCACCTGGTCATAAGTCCCGACACGCATGGTCTTCACCAGCAGCTGGCGCTGCTCGGGCGCCGCGGGAACGCTGCCGGAGACGCTTCCGACACCCACCCATGACCCGCCCGATTCGTGCAGCGACAGCGCGGCGGTGTGGACCGCGGTCGCAGTGTGGCCCGCTCCCAACACCACCAACGTCCCCGTCGGTGCGGCCCGGCGCGGCGCGTACCACAGCACCGCGACCGCGACCAGCGCTATCGCGGCGGCCGCCAGCCAGGCGACTCGAGCTCGGTGCGTTACGCCCCCTTCACGGGCGTGCCACCGTAGCGCGCAGCCACCTGGTCGATGTACGCGGCGCACTGGTCGGCAAGCGCGGCGCTCTCGAACTGGACGACGTTCTCGGCATTGCTCTCACCGCTGTGGGAAAGATTGAAGCTGCCGGCATACACGTAATCGTCGGCGACAAGGATCTTCGCGTGCATGAAGTCATGCACCGAGCCTTTGGCGTACGGCGTGGAGTGCTTGCCGCCGAACGGGGCCGAGGTGGTGATGGAACGGAACGCCTCCACCTTCCACGCGGCGCCGGCCTCGCCCGACCACTGGCGGTGGACCTCGTCCATCTGGGTGGCGTCGTAGACGCCCGCGACGTCGATCTTCCTTTCCTGACACGTTTCGGCGAGCGTGCCGAGGATCGGGCCTGAGGTGATCACCGGGGAGCAGACGCGGATGCGTTTCTCCGCCGATGCGATGGAGCGTGACATCGCGTGGACGAGCTTGAGCGCCCGACCAGGACAGAAGTACGGCCGGATCTGGGTGCCGTCGCTGAGCTGCGACCATCCCGACGAAACTCGGCCCGACAGTGCGACCACCGGCTTGTCCCACAGACCCTGGAAGTTGATCGCGTACTCGCGCGCGATCTCCTCCGACTCGATCGTGATGATGGAGTTCTCCTCGCGATTCCATGAGTCGTTGGTCCAGTTGGTCGAGCCGGTCAGGACTGACGCCGCATCCCGCACCGCGTACTTGTGGTGCATCAGGTCGGGGACGCCGGGCACAGGCTTGATCTGAACGCCGGCGGCGCGCAGCTGGTCGACGAACTCCCAGTCGATCTCCGGCGGAGGTGGCTCCGGAATCGCGAGCGCGTGGTCCTGGTTGAACATCAGCCGTACTGCCACGCCACGTTTGATGGCGGCCTGGAACGAATTGAGGAGCGTGGTCTCGGGCGAGGCTTCGAGGCGCAGGTCGTAGATCGCGACGTCGAGCGATTTCGTCGCGCCGTCGATGAAAGTCGCGATGCGCGTCGCGATCGAATCGGCGTTCTGACCGCCGTCGGTCAAAAAGAACAAGTCCAGCGGCGCTATTGGGGATCCCTCTTCGGCTCGCCGGTCTGCTCTCGCGGCTCCTCGACGTGCACCGGCAGCGGTCGCGTCGCCATCTCGGCCGCCTCTTCCGGATCGTCGGTGAGGGTCATCAGGTTGAGATCATCGGACGCGATCGCACCGGCGGCCAGAACGTGATCTTTGAGCCAGTCGAGGAGCCCCTGCCAGTAAGGCGAGCCGAACAGAACGATCGGGAAGTGCTCGATCTTGCCGGTCTGCGCGAGCGTAAGCGACTCGAAGAGCTCGTCGAGCGTGCCGAAACCGCCCGGAAAAATGACGAACCCGCGCGCGTACTTCACGAACATGTTCTTGCGCACGAAGAAGTAGCGGAATTCGACCCCTAGGTCGACGTATCGGTTGAGCGACTGCTCGTGCGGCAGTTCGATGTTGCAGCCGACCGAAAGTCCGCCGGCCTCGTGGCATCCACGGTTGACGGCTTCCATGATTCCAGGGCCGCCTCCTGTGATGACCGCGAATCCGCGCCTCGCCAGCGCCTCGCCGAGCTTCCGGCCGGCGTGGTAGTAAGGATCGTTCGGCAGGGATCGGGCCGATCCGAAGACGGTGACCGCGGGCCCGACTTCGTTCAGCGCGTCGAAGCCTTCAACGAACTCGGACAGGATGCGGAGCACGCGCCACGGGTCGGCGTGATGGCTGAGCTCCTCGATCGCGCTCCGCTCGAGCAGCATCCGGTCTGCGGGCGCCTGCTCGGACGGGACGACGAGCCGGCCGGCGCGCCGGCGGTCGGCGATGCCCCTCCGCTCCGCGTCGTCCATCAGTTCTCGGCTGGCGGTTCGGGCTTGGTCTCTAGATCTGGAACGGCCACCGGTTCAGTTTCGCTCAGGACGGCAGGCCGCTTCCGGCTCTTCTTGTTTGCCTTGTCGTCGCCGTTGGCCGCGAGCACCGGTTCCGGCTGCGCCTCAGGCTCGGAGGCCGGCGGGGCCGGCGGCTCTTCGAACAGATCATCGGCCTCGAGTCTGGTCTTGTCTTCGATCTCGGCGTGGTCCGGCATCGCCAGCGCAGTGTCGAGATGCGATTTGAGCGACGCCAGCTCGGCCTCGAGCTCCTTGACGCGCCGGCGGTGGCGCATGTGCTCGGTGAAGTGGTGCAGGTTGTTGACCCAGTGGTACACGGCGCCGACGGCGAGCGCGACCGCGAGCGGCACGACGGCCACCGTCCACAGGGGAACGCCATTGAAGTGCAGGTTCGCCCAGGAGACGTCCACCGACGCCGTGTTGCTGTACGCAAAGACGGTCACGCCGACGCCGACCGCGAGGCCGAAGACCAGCGCGGTGGCGCGCAGCAGGCGCTGCCAGAGGTTGCTCATGTCGGGCACCGGCGAAGGTTACTCCGGTTTTCGCCGGCCTGATCCGGCTTAACGGCGCCTAGCTCTGGCGCTCGAGGACGATGACCGGGATCTTCCGGTCGGTCTTCTTGCGGTAGTCCCAGAAGCTCGGGTTCTCGTCCGCGTGCTTCTTGTACAGGCGCTCGTAGTCCTCGTCCCCGATGACCTTGGCGTGCGCCTTGAACTTCTCGCCGCCCGCCTCGACAGTCACCACCGGATGCGTGCGGAGGTTGTGGTACCAGGACGGGTGGGTCGGCGCGCCACCCTTGCTTGCGACGATCACGTGATGGCCGTTCTCCCAGGAATAGACGAGCGGCGTGGTGCGCTCCTCGCCCGACTTCGCGCCCTTGGTCGTGAGGAGCAGGACGTTGCGGCCCTTGAACGGACCGCTGGTCACCACCCCCTTCGGGTTGGTGCGGACTTCTTTCATCAGGTTGACCGTCATCTCGTGCCAGCTCGTGCTCATGTTTTTGTCATACCCGAGATGCGGTCAGCTCATTCCGAATGCGCCTTCTTGAGCCTCGCGGCCAGTTCGGCATATTCCTTCGCCTTCTCCCGGTCGGCTTCTCGGCCGGCACCGGGATCGACGGCACGACCCGGATAGCGGCGGGCGCTTCTGCGGGCGGCGGTGTCGATCACGCGTGACCGCGCGTCGTGCCACATGGACGCAGCCTCGAGAGCCTCGATGATGAGTGACAGGTCGGAATCGCTGATCTCCACCGCGCCATTAACCCACTTGTGGCCTGTACCGGCTCTGCTCTCGATTCCACCTCTGATTGATGAGGCCGCAACCGCGGTTGCCGCGAGCAGCGGCGAAACAGCGTTGCTGCACGTTGCGGCTGAACCGCACACAGCCCCGGCATTGCCACCCGCCAGGATTCCACCACTGCCGAAGCTTGGCCGGAGCGATCTCGTTGCACAGCCGCACCGCGTCGGTGAGCGGAATCGCCGGACCGGCCGTCGGCATCTTTGCGGACCGCTATTCAGCCGGCGGCTGCCCTGACGGCGACCTCGGTTACCGGTTGCCAAAGCCAGATCCTGACCACTGGCTGTGGCAGCAACCCTCCCGGATTTGGATGCGTGGCTTTGAGCCCGACGCCGAGTTCCCTGCTCAGGACTCTGGCCTTGCGTTCGGCCTCATCGCGAGTCGTCGCGCCCGGAACGTTGCCGGTCAGCACGAATCGGTAATTCCAATCCTCGGTTTTAGGATCAAACGCCGTGACCTTGCCGAATCGAGGGTCCCAGCCGGGGTCGCGGTGGTCGAATTCGGTCTTCAAGTACTTCTCGAACTCGTCGTATACGGGTTCGGGCCCGCTGTACTCGAGCAAGAAACCGAACGCGACCGGCACTGGCTTCGAAATCACGTTGAGTGACATTGCTCCGTATCTCTCCGTATATAAGGATGGGACGGCGCGCCGTCTCGGACAGAGCCGATTGGCCCATTCGCCACAGGTCAACCGTGATTACAGCGCCCCTCTGTCTCCTCGCTCAGCTCGGGCGGGCCGTACAGGTTGAGCAGCGCCGCGGGCACCAGGAACTGGCGATACGGGAAATGGCCGGGAGTCTCGAATGGAAGCAGCACCGCCTCCGGGATCTCGAGGACCATGATCACGGCCTCGTCGCCACCGCCTATCCGGCGATCGACGGGACGGTCGAACACCCACACGCCGCTGTGATCGCTCTCTGTGAGATACGTCCCGCTTGTCTCCCCGAAGCCGTCGCGCATGATGGACGCCGCGTGACGGGTAGGGTGGTACAACCTCATCCCCGCACCAATCTGTTTATCGCGTTTGGCGGGCAAAACCTGCGTGCGCACGGTGAACGACATGGGCCGAACGGCCTGACAAACGGAGGCTTCGCTGCTCTCGCAGCGAATCGCGAGTGAACCGATCGTTCTGGCCGGAGGTGCATGCGAAATGGATCGCTTCACGATCGCCGGCCTGGCCGGCGCGGTCGTCGTCCTCGTGGCCCTTTGGCTGTTTCCCTCGGTCCTGTTTCCGAACCCGGGTGCCAACGACGCGCCCATCCTCTGGAACGCGCCCATCCCCCTCGTCGGTCTGACGCTGCTTGCATGCGTGGCGGCGGTCGTGTACGACCGCTCCAAGGCGAGTTCCATAGCCACATCGACCGCTCTCGGCATTTTCTTGATCGGCGTGGCGGTGGCTTTTCTGATCGGCCTCGCGACGTTCGCCAACCTCTCCAACGACCGCTACTGGCCGTTTCTCTTGTCGCCGGTGGTGTTTGCACCCGCGGGTCTCGCGGTGCTCGTCGTCGGCCTGGCCGGTCGCAGCATCAATGGGATCGAGGTCGGGCGCGGGATCGTGCTCGGAGGCGCCGCGACTCTGTTCTTGATCGTGTGGATGCTCGCCCGCGGGTCGCGGGACTGGTTGCTCGCTCCCTACGGATTCGACATCACCCTGCTGATCGCGTTGGAAGCCGCAGTCGTGTTCCTGATCGGCCGGCGGCAGCGGTTGCCACGACAAGTCGGATTGAGCTGAGGCTCGAACTCCCGTGCTGGGCTCACTTGAAGACAGCGCCGGCGAGAGCTCGAATCGAGTTTGCGACCGGCGGTTTGTGGGTTGTCGCAGGACCGGCGGTGTGATCTCGTGACATCTAGTGCGTCGCATCCCGCTATCGGAAGCAAGGTCAGCCGGGATACGTTGCGGCACGTTCGGGTGGTGGCGCTCGTGTGGTTCGCCATGCTCGGCGTCGACTTTCTCCTCAACGGCGCGGTCTTCGCGCGGATGTATCAGGACGGTGGGGCGTTCTTGCTTCCGCCCGCTCAAGCCGCTGCGAGGATCCCGCTCGGTTACCTCGCGTTTCTCCTCGTAGCATTTGGAATCGTCGAGGTCGATTGCCGGCTTGGCATCGTCGGCGTCGCCGGCGGCATTCGCCTTGGCCTCGTCCTCGGCGGGCTTGGTGGATTGGTTTGGGCGCTCAGCCTCTACTCGATCGCGTCGATCACCGCCGCAGAAGCAGGCGCTCTCGCGTTTGTCTGGTTTGCAGCTGTCTTTGTCGGCTCGGCCGTAGCCGCGGCGGCGCGGGCGCGGGCCTCTGTTCGCAGGCTGGCTCTAGCCGTCGCCGGCTTTGATCTCGGGTGCTTCGCCATCGTGGTGGCTGCGCAGAGCTCGGGCATGGTTCCGACAGTCACCATGTGATGGACCGCCGCGCTCGACTCTGTTCATCGATTGCCGCCTTCGGCGCAGCGATATACCTTGCAGTCCTCGTCACGCTTCCATTCGTCGATCGAACCTTCAACGCCTTGGCTGCGCACCCCGAGGACTACGTCACGGGCACGTTCGGCGTTGTTGTGAATCTTTCGTACATCGCCCTCGCGGTGGCGCTCGCGTGCTTCCTGATGTCCGTTTGGCCCGTCAAAGGGCTCGGCATCGCCTTCGCGGTGGTTGCCGTCCCGCCTGTGATCCTCTGTACGGCTCTGGCGGCCGACCCGATCGGAATCGCAAGGGGTGGCACGGTCTTGCTCCTGCCGATCGTCTGCCTCGCGTTGGTTCCGCTCATCGGTTCGATCGCCTTGAAGGATCGAGTCGGTGGCTGGCGATCGATGCTCGCCGGGCTCGCTGTCGTCGTTCTCGTCGCGTTCGCGGGGCTCGTTTTCGCGCCAAACGCCGTTGCCGGCGTGGTCAATCGTGCATTCGACGTCGCGCTGGGGGCCTGGATTGTGGTTGCGGCGATCGCCGTATCGATCAGCCCTCGCGGCGATCGTCAAGGTCAACCCGACAATCACCAATCACGGTCGTCGCAAGCGGGCTAACTCGGGGGTCAAGAGTCGACGGAACCGGACTCGCGTGACTAGCGCATCGATCCACTTCGGGTTTGCTCGGCCATTCGTCGCGTCTTGCGCTCGACGCCGAACCTCTTCGGCGCGGTTAGTCACTTCACGTCGTTCGACTAACCACGATCTTCGCGACGCGATGGTCGTTTTGGTCGCTGTGGAGGCTGAACACCGATGAGGATGAGAAACTCGTGGCGCAACCGATTCCAGATCGTCGCGGCTTCATGAAATGACTCCCGGTTGCGGTCAAAGTGATCCGTTTCCGGCCGCTTGGCCATCGCTAAGCGTCGTGGTTCGTCTGGCTCACTCGCTGCCAATACTGGAGGCGCCGCCTCAAACGCTCGTACTCGCTTCTGAGGACCATGTCGTCGTGATCGACCTCGATTCGCCCCGACAGCCGAACCTTTTGGCGCTGCTCGACAACCGTGCCGAGGATCGTCTCCTTGAAGTTGCAAAGCTCCGCGTAGGTGCCGATCCAGTGCTCGATGTCGCGCTTTGTCGGATTGGTCATCGACTCGGCCTCACCGGGCATGAGGACGTCGTAATGGTGAGCGGTCGGATCAGCGTCCATAAGTTAAGAAACGCTCTGCACAACAAAACCCCTGTCGATACGGCGCAGCCCCCCTACAGCACATTGACCCGCGGCAGGATCAGGTTTGATTACACGAACGTCCGGGGGATCGTTAAAGTGCCTCGACCGTGTCCCAAATGCGAGCTCAACTGGTCGACCCAGCACAGGTTCGTCGTCGCCTTGAGACGCGGTGAGTACTACGACGCGATCGCCGGGACGGTGCATTTTCGTGCAGTCCGGTGCCTGATTGCGAATACGAAACGAGGTTCGACTTGGTGGAGGCGGCGGGAGTTGAACCCGCGTCCGAAGCAGCGTCCCCCGGGATCTCTACGAGCGTGTCCAGGATTTTGGTTCTCGCCTGGCGGCTCCTCCCGACGGGATCCGTTTCGGCCAGCCGCGGTGAATGTCCTACCTCAGGGCCGTGGCGCCCCTGCGGTAGCGATCCGGTCTATGTGACGCCGTTCCTCGGTCCGCCGGATTGACCGAAGGCGGCGCCCGGGCTCAACGGCCCGGGGCTTCAGTCTCTACTGCTTACGCAGCGAGGGCGAAAGCGGTTTCGTTCTTGGCGTTTGTAAACGCTGCGCTGTAACGCCCGCGGCTCTCGGCTCGCAATCCCGAAGCTCAACTGCCCCGTCGAGACCGGACGCCCCCACGAAGCTGAACCTCGTTGCAGCTTGATTTTACCCGCGAGTCGGCGACCCTACACTTGACGCCGTCATGAGCGTCGACCTCGATCGCATCGGCCGCGCAAGCCTGAAAGAGCTTGGCGACATCCGCATCGACGACGTGCTTTCTTTCATCGACCGGGGCATCGAGCGGATGCCGAGCTACATGGATCTCTACCGCCGCTGGGAGGCCCAGCAGTGGGCAGTGGGCGACATCGACTTCACCCTCGACCGCCAGGATTGGCTGGAGTCGACCGAGATCGACCGTAAGGCCACCATGTGGTCGCACCGCCTCTTCTTCAACGGCGAGGAGCGCGTGACGTCGACGCTGGCACCATTCGTGTGGGCCGCACCCACACCGGAGATCGAGATCTTCCTCTCCACGCAGATGGTCGACGAGGCGCGGCACACCGTGTTCTTCGAAAAATGGTGGCGCGACGTCCCACAGACCGACGCAGCCAACATGTCGCAGCTGATGAAAGAGATTCGCCCCGAGGCGAACGAGGGCTACAACATCCTTTTCTATGAACGATTGCCCGCGACCGCGCAGCGCCTGGCCAGCAATCCCAAGGACTTCGACGCATTCGTCGAAGGAGTGACGCTCTATCACATCGTCATCGAGGCCACGATCGCGCTTACCGGACAGCGCTTCGAGCTCGAGGCGATGCGTGAGCAGGGTCTCACCGATCGCGGCTTCTACCGCGGATTCACCGCGGTCGCCCGCGACGAGTCACGGCACGTGAGCTTCGGCATCAAGCTGCTGCAGGAAGCCGTGCGCGACAACCCCGAGCGCTACGCGCCGATCATCCAGCGCACGCTGGTGGAGTGCCTGCCGCTGATCTCGGGCGTGCTCGATCCGCCTGATCCGCGCTTCGTCACCGACTACGGGCACACGGAGAGCGAGATCGTGGACTTTGCGATCGAGCAGCTGAACAAGAAGCTGCGCGCGATCGGAATCAACCTGGCGGCCTGAGCGGCCCGCATAGTCCGGTTTATCAGGGCTCTTCCGCGCCGGCGACCCCGGATAGGCGCGCCTATCCGAGCTTGTCGCGCATCCAGGGCGTCATCGTCAGTCCGACCAGGAGCCCTTCCGGACTGATCAGCCGCGACACGACCTGACCCCACGGCTCGGTGCGATTCGAGACGAGGAGCTTGTAACCGCGCGACTCGATCTCGCGTGACGCCGCGCCGACGTCGTCGACGTCGAACTCGAGCCACGCCTGCGGTCGCGGTATGTCCGCCGGCCATTCACGCGAGCCGAAGCACGACTGCGCGGCCTGGTACAGCGGCCACACCGCGAAGGAGTTGGCGCCCTTCAGCTCTTCGGTGTGCCGGTAGTCCACGTCTTCGATCTTGAACGCGATGTCGAGAGCGTCCTCATACAAGTCCCGCGACTTTTCCACGTCCTCAGCGATGGGCCCGAATCCCGCGATGAACAGCACCTTCATCTCCGCATCGCCCTCTCGATCTCCCGTTTAGCATCGCGCGCGGCGATGGCCTCGCGCTTGTCGTACTGACGCTTGCCTCGGGCGAGGCCGACCTCGACCTTGGCGCGGTTCCGTGCGATGTAGATGCGCAGCGGGATCAGCGTGTAGCCCTTCTGCTTCACCTTTCCGATCAGGCTCGAGATCTCTTTGCGGTGCAGCAGCAGCTTGCGCGGTCGCAGCGGCTCCTGGGTGAGCACGTTGCCCTGCGCATACGGCGAGATGTGCACGTTTTCCAGCCACGCCTCGCCGTTGTCGATCCGCACGTAGCCGTCGCGAAGATTCGCGCGGCCATTGCGCACCGACTTGATCTCAGTGCCCGTGAGCATCACGCCCGCTTCGTATTTCTCGTCGATGAAGTAGTCGTGATATGCGCGGCGGTTGACGGCGACGTCTTTCTCATTCTCCCTATCAGGCATCGGCGAGCACCTGCTTGGCGGGCGCGGGTTTCTTGCCCGGCAGCTGGACGATGTCGGGAACGTAGCGGTCGCCCTCGACGTGGCCGCGCAGCACCTTGACCCGTCCCTTCGACGTCGGGAGCGTCGCGCCGGGCCAGGGCTGAAGGGCTCGTACGCGGCGATCGAGCTCCGGCGCGCCCATCGACCATTCGAGCTCGCCTTCGATCTTGCTCAGCTTCGCCGCATGGGTCGCCTGGGTGTGCTCCTGGCCCACGACGCGCAGCTCGTCGAAATGCTCCAGCGTCTCGACGAGCAGTTCGGCGCCGATGCCGGCCAGGCGGCGCGTCAGCTGCGCGGCATCCTCGCCGTTCTCGATCGGCGTCGCGCGCACCGCGAGCACCGGTCCGTGGTCGAGCTGCTCGTCCATCTTCATGATCGACACCCCAGTCTCGGTGTCCCCCGCAAGGATCGCGCGAGCGACCGGCGCCGCGCCGCGCCACCGCGGCAGCAGCGAAGCGTGCACGTTGATCGCGCCGAGCTTCGGGATGTCGAGAACCGCCCGCGGAATGAGCTGGCCGTACGCCACGACGATCAGAAAGTCCGGCGCCAGAGCACGCAATCGCTCGACGGATTCGCCGTCACGAATCTTCTCCGGCTGAAAGACCGGAAGCCCCAGTTGCCCCGCCGCGATTTTCACCGGCGGAGGCGCCGGCTTCATCCCGCGACCCGCAGGACGGTCTGGCTGCGTGACAACCAGCAACACTTCGTGACGCGCCTGCTGCAGCGCTCGCAGGGACGGGACGGCGAAGTCGGCGGTCCCGGCGAAGACGACTCGGTAGAAAGCCGTTACCCGGACGCCGCGGCGACCGCCTCTTCCCTCTCCTCGCCCACCAGCTCTTCCACGCGCCGAAGCGTGTCCAGGCTCGTCAGCTTGTCGGTGAAGAGGACGCCGTCGAGGTGGTCGAGCTCGTGCTGAAAAGCGCGAGCGGTGAAGCCCGAAGACTTGACGCGGATCTCCTTGCCGTGGCGGTTGCGGCCTTTGACGACGACCGTCTCGGCGCGCTCGACTTCACCTACCCATCCCGGATAGCTCAGGCAGCCTTCGTAACCGATCTGCTGCCCCTCGGTCTTGACGATCTCCGGGTTGACCAGGCCCCAGATCTGCTTGTCGTCGCCCTTGACGACGCAGACGCGCAGCGCCACGCCGATCTGGTTGGCGGCCAGCCCCGCGCCCGGCGCGTCGAGCATCGTCTCCGCCAGATCGTCCAGCAGGCGCTGAATCGACGCGTCGATACGCGTGACCTTCTTGGCCCTTTCGCGCAGGACGGGATGTTCGAACGACAGGATCTGCCTGACCACTGAGCTCGATTCTACCCGTGGGTCTGAAATCCCAACCTGCCCTTACGCGAGCCAGCGAGACCGGATCATCACGTCCCGGCCCTGGATCTCGTCGTAGCCCCGGAATGCCTGGATGCGGGTCGGCCGGAGCCGGAAGAACATCCAACCGTCGTCGGGCGTCCACCCCATCGCCTTCTTCCAGTCGGCGGCCATCTCGGCCGAATCCTCGACCGCCGCGCTGTCGATGACGCCGGCCTGGATGACGATGGCGTCCGACGGATCGCCGCCCGCGAGGACGACTCGCGGATTCATGGACATGTTGCGCGCCGTCACGCTCGTTCCAAGCGTGGTGACGATGATCTGGCTGCCGTCCCACAGTCCCGACACGCCGATGACATGCGGCCGGCCACCGATCTCCGCCGTCGAGAGCCAGTAATGGCCCTGCTTCTCGAGTGCCTCGAGCACATCCTTCTTGCGTTCCTCAACCGACCGGATCGACGTCATAGCTCCAGTCCTTTCCTCGCGGTGCCAGATGTTTTGCGCGCTCCAGGCGATCGCCCTTGAGCGTGACCTGCCAACGGTACTCGCCTCGCAGGCGATGGATAAACGCAGGCGATGGACCCATCACGCGGATTCCATCGATGCCGTCCTTCAACAACCCGGATGCAATCGACTCCGCCGCCTCGCGCGCTGCGGCCGCGGCTTTCGCATCGTCGCGGTCGGTGCGTGTGAGCACGGCGAGCTCTGCGAACGGCGGAAAAACAAACGCCTGCCGCGCCGGCAGCTCCGCGCGATAGAAACCCTCGTAGTCATTGCCGGCGGCGCACCGCAGGCTGTAGTGCTCGGGGTTGCTCGTCTGCACGATCACGCGCGACGGCCTGCCGGTGCGTCCCGCGCGACCCGCGACCTGCGCGACCAGCGAGAACGTATTCTCCGCCGAGCGGTAGTCGGGGAAGTGCAGAGGAAGGTCTGCATCGACCACGCCGACGCACGTCACCGCCGGCAGGTCGAGCCCGCGCGTCACGAGCTGCGTGCCCACGAGGATGTTCGCCCGGCGCTCGCTGAACTCCTCCCAGACGCGGAAATACGAATCCGGACCGCGCGCGACGTCGCTGTCGAGGCGCAGCACGCGCGCGTCTGGCCACATTCGCTTGACCAGTCCTTCCAGGCGCTGCGTGCCGAGGCCGAGCGCGCGGATGTTGCGCGAACCGCAGTGATCACACACCGCGGGCATCGCGCGCGC
Organism: Candidatus Dormiibacterota bacterium; assembly: GCA_035717165.1. Classification (GTDB taxonomy): domain Bacteria; phylum Chloroflexota; class Dormibacteria; order Dormibacterales; family Dormibacteraceae; genus 40CM-4-65-16. The sequence continues at coordinate 6,455 of DASTIX010000170.1, read as the reverse complement.
GTATCCGCAGTAATGGCACACGAGGCCATCGATTTCGGCATGCTGCACGAGCGCGACCGAGCACCCGAGGCACTGCACCGAGCGCCCGCAGTCCTTGCACATCACGTATGTAGCCAGTCCTCGGCGGTTGAGGTAGAGGATCGTCTGCTCTTCGTTCTCGAGGGTGCGCGTCACCGCCTCGACGAGCCGTCGTGACAGCGGCTGCCGGTTGCCGGCGGCGGCCTCATCGCGCATGTCCACCAGCTCCACCTCGGCTTCGTGCCCGCGGATGCGGTGGGTGATACGAGCCAGCGCGACCCGACCGTTGTCCGCCTCGTAGTAGGTGCTCACGCTCGGAGTCGCAGAGCCCATCACCAGCCGCGCGCCGGTCACGGCCGCGAGCTGTCTGGCGACCCAGCCGGTCTCGTACCGCGGAGTGCGGTCCTGCTTGTAGGTCGACGAGCCTTCCTCGTCCAGGCAGATGAGACCAAGCCGCGGGATCGGCGCGAACACGGCGGAGCGGCTTCCGAGCACGACCTGCGCCTGACCGCGGCGCGCGCGCCACCACTGCTGCGCGCGCTCGAGCTCGGTGAGCTGCGTGTGCAGGATGGCGACCGGCGCGTCGAGCCGCGCGCGCACCCGCTGGACCAGCTGCGGCGTCAGCGAGATGTCGGGAACGAGCAGCAAGACGCGCAAGCCTTGCTGCAGCGCCTGCTCCGCAGCCGCCAGATAAACCTCGGTCTTGCCGCTGGCGATGACGCCGTGCAGAAGCGTCACGGGATTGGCCGTTATGACGTCCAATGCAGCGCGCTGCTCGTCCGTGAGCTCCACGGTCTCGTGCTGGGCCGGCTCGGTCGCCAGCTCGAGCAACCGCGTGTGCCTGCGCTGCCGCGTCGACGCTTGCGCGCCTGTCGAGCCGGTGCCGCGCACGCGCGGTGGCAGCATCGCGCGGATGCATTCGATCAAGGGCACCCAGTAGTGGTCCGCGACGAGCCGCGCCAGCTCGACCTGATGAGGGAGCAGCAGCGGTTCGTCGCTTACGCCCGCGATCGCCTTCGTCTCGACCTCCGGCGCCTCGGTGCCGAGAGAGATGACGAAGCCGTAGCTGTTGCGGCGGCCGAACGGCACGGTGACTCGGTGCCCGGGGACCACGTCCATTCCCTCCGGCACTGCGTACGTGTAGCTCTCGCGGGCGATCCCCCGAGCGGCCTCGACGGCCACCTCGGCATATAGGGACAACCTAATTTCCGCCAGACGAGGTGGAGCTGAAGGCCGGATTCACTCCGGCCGTCACCGGGAGTTGAAAGCCAAACGCCACCAAGCTTGCTTCGTGGGAGGAGGGGGCTCCGCGGGGGAGGACAACCGTCCTCCCCCGCGACGGTTCGACGGCCACCTCGGCGTAAACGGCCACTAGCTGTGCGGTTTCAGGCGGGGCAACACCAGGTCCAGGATGCGGTCGGACATCTCGCGCTTGGTCGCTTTGTCGAGCTCGTGGCGCGAGCCGTCATCGAAGAACAACACCCCCGCGTTGTAGTCGCTTCCGAAGCCGATGTCGCGGCGTGAGATGTCGTTGGCCACGATCCCCTGCACGCCCTTGCGCTTCATCTTCTCCACTGCTTTTTTGTCGAGGTCGGAGTCTTCCGCCGCGAACGCGATTCGAAACACGGGCGCGAGCGATTCATCGCCCGCAAGCGACGCGATGAGGTCGGGGATCGGCTCGAGCTCGAGCGTGAGTCGCGGCGTGTCCTCGCGCCGGATCTTCTGATCGAGCGCCTTCGCGGGCCGGAAATCACCGATGGCCGCGGCCATCAACAGTAGGTCGGCCTCGCGCAGCTGCGACCGCAGTTCGGCGAGCATCTCCGCGGCCGTGTCCACGCGCTGCACGTCGATGCCGTGATGCGCCGGATGGTTCGCGGTCGTGATCAGCGTGACCTTCGCACCGCGGTCTGCAGCGGCCGAGGCGAGCGCGAACCCCATCTTGCCGCTGGAGTAGTTGCTGATGAATCGCACGGGATCGATCGGCTCGCGGGTACCGCCCGCGGTCACGACGATGCGCCGCCCGGCGTAGTCGTAGCGCGTGCGTGCGGCGTGGACCATCGCGTTGAGGATTGCGTGCGAGCTCGCAAGCCGGCCCGCGCCCTCGTGACCGCTCGCGAGCCGGCCGCTTTCCGGCTCGACGATGGTGCAGCCGCGACGGCGCAGTGACGCGATGTTCTCCTGCACGGCCGGCTTGATCCACATCGCGTCATTCATCGCGGGCGCGACGACCACAGGGCAACGCGCGGCCAGCAGCGTGGCCGTGACGATGTCGTCGGAGCGACCCCCCGCGATCCGACCGACGACGTTGGCCGTAGCCGGCGCCACGAGGATCAGCTGCGCCCAGTCGCCGAGTGACACGTGAGGCTCGGCCGCCGCGCCGCCAGACCACAAGCCGGTCAGCACCGGATTGCCGGTCACGCCCTGGAACGTCGGTGGACCGACGAAGCGCGTCGCGGAAGGCGTCATGGCGACGTTCACCTCGCAACCCGCCTGGGTGAGAGCCGAGGCGAGATCGACGATCTTGTAGGCGGCGATTCCGCCGGAGACGAGCAACGCGATGCGAAGTCCGCGCAGCTCGTCGGGAATCGGCGTTGGATCGAGCGGCATAGGCGGCCCTAAGTTTGCCTTTCGCGCGCCTTGCGCACCAACTCGAGGATCTCCTGGGCGGCGCGCTCGACGTCGTCGTTCGTCACCACGTGGTCGTACTTCTGGGCGTAGGTCATCTCCTTCTCGGCGATGCGGCGGCGCGCCTCCATGTCCTGCGTCGACTCGCTGCCGCGCTGCTTCCGCCGGCGTTCGAGCTCGTGCTCTGACGGCGCGATGACGAATATGCGAATCGCGTCCGGGATCAGGCGATGCACCTGCTCGGCCCCCTGCACGTCGATCTTCAAGACGACGTCGTGGCCTTCCGCCCTGGCGCGTTCGACGCGCTCGCGAAATGTTCCGTAAAGGTTTCCGTTGTAACTCGCCCATTCGAGGAATGAGCCGACCCTCGCCAGGTTTTCAAACGCCTCCCGCGTCAAGAACGTGTAGTTCTCGTCTGGTTTCTCGCCTGGACGCGGCGGCCGCGTTGTCCCCGAAACCGAGTACACGAGGTTCTTGTCCATCTCGAGCAGGCGGCGGATGACAGTGTCCTTGCCCACGCCGGACGGACCCGAGATGACGATCAAAAGGCCGCGCTTCACGGCACTCTCGCCCAGAAATCGGTGAAGTCGGCCGGTGGCGCAGCCTCGAAGCTCATCTCTGAGCGCGACCTCGGATGGCGGAGGCGAAGGCGCCAGGCGTGCAGCATCGGTCGCTCGAGGCCGCCTTCGCGCCCTCCATACTCCGCATCCCCCGCGACGGGATGGCCGAGCGCCGCAAGGTGCACGCGGATCTGATGCGTCCGCCCGGTGTCGAGCTCACAGCGCAGAAGCGTATGGGTTCGCTTCCTCTGCTCGACCTGGTAGCGGGTGCGCGCGTATCGGCCGCCGGCCACGACCGCCATCCTTTTGCGCTCGCGCGGATGCCGGCCGATCGGCCCTTCGAGCTCACCCACCTCGGCTTCGACGCGGCCGCGCACGATCGCCAGGTACGTGCGATGCAGCGTCCGGTCGCGCAGCTGCGCCGACAGCGCGCGGTGCGCCTCGTCGTTGCGGGCGACCACGATCAGACCGGACGTGCCTTTATCCAGGCGATGGACGATCCCCGGTCGCGCCGCGCCACCCGCCGCCGACCAGTCGCCTCCGCGACCGAGCAGCGCGTGCACGAGCGTCCCGGAGTAATGCCCGGGCGCGGGGTGGACCACCATCCCCGCGGGCTTGTTGATCACCACGAGGTCGTCGTCCTCATACAGGACGTCGAGCGGAATGTCCTCGGCCGCCGCCGCGATGACGAAGGCCTCGGGGACTTCGATCTCGACGACGTCGCCCGCCGCGACCCGAGTCGCGGGCTCCGCGGGCCTGCCGTTCACGCGCACCAGGTGGCCTTTGATCAGGCGCGCGGCCGCCGCGCGGCTCAGATCGGGTGCGTTCTCGGCGACGAACCGATCCAGTCTTGGCGCCGCGCCCGCGGCGATCAGCTTGCGGGCTTGCGTAAGAGGTAGGTCGCGATCAGAAGCACGACGCCGGTCGAGATGGCGGCGTCGGCCACGTTGAAGACAGGCCAGAAGTGGACGTTCACGAAGTCCGTGACCGTCCCGTAGACGATGCGGTCGAAGCCATTGCCGAGCGTGCCACCGAGGATGAGGCCGAGCACGGCGTCGTTCCACGGCGTGCCCGGGTTGCGGGCGACGTACACCACAAGGCCGATCGAGACGACGATGGATGCGATCAGGAAGAGCGTCGCGCCTGCAGGAGCAAAACCAAACGCCGCGCCCGAGTTGCGGACGTTGGTGATCCCGAGGAAGTGCCCGAGCACAGGTGTCTCAGAGCCATAAGCGACCTGCGCCGCGACCAGGCTCTTCGTGATGCGATCGAGCACGAAGACGATGAGCGCCACGAGCACGAAAAGGATGCGACCGGTGGTTACCGCTTTCGCCTGAGTCCGATCCAGATCTGTTCTCCTTCCAGCATCACCTGCTCGCCGTCGAAACCGTCATCGCGTCCTGGACCGAGGGTAACGGAAAGTGTTTCGGTCTTGATGTAGTCGGCATACCTCTCGAGGGCGCGGACGACGAGGCCGTCGGCTTCGTAGCGCGTCTCGATCCGATCTTCGACGTTGAATCCAAGCTTCTTGCGGCGGTCCTGGATCAAGCGGACGATCTCGCGCGCGAAGCCCTCCAGCTTGAGCTCTTCGGTGATCTCGGTGTCGAGCTTCGTCTCCGCCGCGCCGAACGACAACGCCTTGACGTTGAGCTCGTCGCGGACGATCGCGGCGATCTCCTCGGGTAGAGGATCGCCGGTCAGCGCGATGCCCGCGAGCGGCTGCCGCACCTTGAGGCGCGCGGCGTCGCGAGCCGCAAGCCCTGCCTCGACCGCCTGTCGCGCCCGCGCCATGTCGGCCTCCACCTGTGAGTCCTCCTCACCGACGTTCTCCGGGAAGTCGGTGAGGTGCACCGACGCGCCGTCGGACAGGTTGCGGTAGATCGTGTCAGCGACAAATGGCGCAAACGGCGCCATCAATCCGCTGAGCGTGCGCAGCGTCTCGTACAGGGTCTGATAGGCGGAGAGCTTGTCGCGGTCGGACTGCGACTTCCAGAAGCGCCGGCGCGAGCGCCGGATGTACCAGTTGGAAAGGTCGTCGACGAAACGCTGGATCCGCCGCGACGGCTCGACCGCGTCATAGGCGTCGAGCCCGACGTTGACGTCGTTGACCAGCCCGTAGAGCTTCGACATCAGCCATCGATCGAGCACATGGCGCTCCGCCACAGGCACGAGGGGCTGTTTGGGATCGAACTTGTCGAGGCGCGCGTACGTGACGAAGAATGAGAAGCAGTTCCACAGCGGGATGAAGAACTGCTGCAGCGTCTCCTTCAATGCGGCGTCGCCTGTGCGGTAGTTCTCGCCGACCTGGGTGCTGCTGTAGAAGTACCACCGCACCGCATCGGAACCGAACGTCTCGAAGAGATAGTTCGGATCGAGCACGTTGCCCCGCGACTTCGAAGCCTTCTTGCCGGTCGGATCGACGACGTGCCCGAGGCAGATGACGTTGCGGTACGAGTTCTTCTTGAACAGCAGCGTCGAGATCGCCAGCAGCGTGTAGAACCAGCCGCGGGTCTGGTCGACCGCCTCAGAGATGAACTCGGCCGGGAACGTTTCGACGAAGACATCCGCACCGTGGCGTGGATAGCCGCGCTGCGCAAACGGCATCGAGCCTGAGTCGAACCACGTGTCGAGCACCTCGGGCACGCGTTTCATCACACCGCCGCACTTCTCGCATTTCAAAGTCACGGCGTCGATGTACGGCCGGTGGAGGTCGTCGTCGTCCTTCAGCCCGATCTCAGCGGCTGAGCTGATGCACCTCTTCTCGTCGCACTGCTCGCAGACCCAGATCGGCACGGGCGTGCCCCAGTACCGGCTGCGCGAGAACTGCCAGTCGACGTTGTTCCTGAGCCACTCGCCCATGCGCCCGGTCTTGATGTGGTCCGGGACCCAGTTGGTCGCGTTGTTGTTCGCCAGCAGCTCTTCTTTGCGCTCGGTCGTGCGGATGTACCACGCGTCGAGCGCGTAGTAGATCAGCGGCGTCTTGCAGCGCCAGCAGAACGGATACGTGTGCAGGATCGTCTCGGCCTTGTAGAGGAGACCACGGGCCTTGAGGTCGTCCATGATCAGCGGATCGGCCTCTTTCACGTGCAGGCCGGCGAACTTGTCGACGTAGGGCAGGAATTTTCCGTCGAGTCCGACGGTGTGCTTGAACGGGATGCCCTTCTCCTGGCACAGGCGCAGGTCGTCGACGCCGTAGAGCGCGGAGGTGTGGACGACGCCCGTGCCTTCGTCGGTCGAAACGAAGTCCGCGTC
>DASTIX010000169.1:0-55642 GCA_035717165.1 Candidatus Dormiibacterota bacterium | reverse complement strand
CCCCGCACACTCTTGTTCCTCAAGTCCCTGCAATTGCTGGGCTTCAAGACGTTTGCCCGGCAGACCGAGATCCAATTTGACGGCGGAGTGACCGCCATCGTCGGCCCGAACGGCTCGGGCAAGACGAACATCGTCGACTCCATCAAATGGGTCCTCGGATCAGGCCAGGCCAGAGACCTCCGCGGCAAGAAGATGGAGGAGGTCATCTACGTGGGCGGCGAGCGCCGCAACAGGGCCTCGTACGCCGAGGTCACGCTCACGTTCGACAACACCGCGGGCCGCTTGCCGGTCGACTACCACGAGGTCGCGATCAAGCGCCGCATCGAGCGCGACAGCGAAAGCGAGTACTTCCTCAACGGCACGCGCGTGAGGCGGCGCGACCTGCTTCATCTGCTATCGAGCACCGGCCTGACCGTCGATTCCTACGCGATCATCGACCAGCACGACATCGAGCACATCGTGGTCTGCACTCCAGCCGAACGTCGGCAGCTGCTCGAAGAGGCGGCGCAGGTGAGGGGCGTCAAGGCGAGGAGGCAGGAGGCGGCGAACAAGCTCCAAGAGCTCGCCAACAATCTGCTGCGCCTCGAGGACCTGAAGGGCGAGCTCGCCCCTCGGCTCGAAGCCCTCAGACTCCAGGCCGCTGCCGCGCGAGAGGCGGGTGAGGCGAGCACGCGGCTCGAGCTGCTCAAGGGAAGCATCGTCTGGGAGGAGTGGCGCGAGGCCCGCGATGCCCACCGCAAAGCCACCTCCCAGGCGCAGTCGCTGGAGAGGCGGCTCATCGAAGCGCGGGAGCAGGCCCGGATCGCGGAAGACGAGTTTCAAAAGGGACGCGAGGCGATGCAGGCTGCGCAGGACCGCCGCCTGGCCCGCCAGCGGAATCTCGGTCAGCTTCGGCTGGCGTCGAGCGAGGCCGACCACCGGCTTCAGCTGGCCGAAGAGCGCGCAAGCAGCAGGCACGCCGCAGCCGAAGCTGCGCGACGTTCCCTCGCGGAGAGCAACACTCTTCGCGACGCAGCGGCGGCGCTCAAGGTCCAGCTCGTCGACGAGCTGCGCGTGGCCGAGACGACCGCCGCTTCCATCGAAGCCCCCCCGACGTCGCCCGAGCCGGACACTCAGGCCGCGCATCGCGCACTTCGCGAAGCCGAGCACGCTCGCCGCGCCGCAGCCAACGCCGCGTCCTCGCTCGCCGCGCAGACCACGCGCCGGGAGTTCCTCGAGGAACAGCTCACGCGCGACGAGACCGCGGCCTCGACCGGCGATAGGCAGGCTGTGGCCGAAGCGCTTGGCCGGGTGGAGGCGCAGATCGAGTCTCTCCGCAGGCTTCCGCAGCCGGAAACCGTTGGCTTGAGGCTCCGGGACGTGCTGACGGCGGAGCCGGGCTACGAGGAGCTCCTCGAGGCGACGCTGGGCGCGCTCCTCGACACGGCAGTGGCGATTCCGACCGAATCACCCGAACCGCTGCCCGGCTCGCTGTACGAGCACGTTCGCGTGCGGGAGGGCTACGACCACGTGGCGCGGAGGCTGCTGGGCGGGGTCGTCGTCGGACCTCACGCCCCCGCAGCGCTTCGCTCGCGGCGGGACGACCTGCGCCGAAGGCTCGCCGACATCGACGCATTGGATGCTCGTCTCGTCGAGACCACGCGCCTGCTCCACGCGGCACGCGACGCCGAAACGAGCCAGGCTGCGAAGCTCGCCGAGCTCGAAACCTCTGCGTCCGGTGCCGAGACTCACGCCGCCGAGCTCAACCGCGACCTCGAGCAGCGTATCCGCGAGCTGGCCGACCAGCGCGCCGCCTACCAGCAGCGCGAGCTGTGGCGAGACCGCGTCGAAGCGCTGCGCCGGCAGGTCGCGAATGTCGAGCAGGATCTCTTACGCCTCGGGAAAGCGATCGCCGAAAGAGAAGAGCTCCTCAGGCAGGCCGTGGCAGCGGTGGAAACGGCGGACGGCGCCCTACCAGAGCTGCGACAGCTGGCCGATGCGGCTCGCAACGCGCTGCAGGTGTCCGAGCACGACGCGCCCGAGGACGAGGCGGAGATGGCGGAGAGCGCCCGCAACCTCGTCGCGCTCGAAGAGACGCGCATCGACGCGCGGCTGCGCGAGGGCAACCTTCACGGCAACCTCGAGCTCGTCGCACGCGAGGCCGAGCTTCTCCAGGCACGGATGGACGACATCCGCTCACGGATGCCCGACGGCGTCGCGCCCGAAGAGGTGCCCGGCGGCAAGGCCCGTGAGCGAGAGATGCGTGCGCTCGAGCGCCGGCTCGAGGAGATCGGTCCGACCAACGCGCTCGCCGAATCGGAGTGCCGCGAGCTCGAGGAGCGCTACGAGAACCTGGCGGCTCAGCTCGAGGACATCGCCGCCGCGCGCACGGACCTGGAGGATCTCATCGGCAAGCTGCGTGAGGAGGAGGAGTCGCGCTACGAAGCGGTCTTCGGCGCTGTGGCGGCCAACTTCCACGAGTACTTCTCCGAGCTCAACCCCGGAGGTCGCGCCACGCTGCGCCACGCCGACGGCGACGACGGACCCCGAAGCGGCGTCGAGATCCTGGTACAGCCACCACGCAAGCGGCTGCAGAACGTCACCCTGCTCTCCAGCGGTGAACGATCGCTCGCCGCACTTGCGCTGGTGCTCGCGCTGGACGAGGTCAACCCGAGTCCGTTCACGATCCTCGACGAGGTTGACGCCGCACTCGACGACGCCAACGTCGGGCGCTTCGGTCAGATGCTGGCGCGCCTGGGGGCGCAGCGACAGTTCCTCGTCATCACTCACAACCACGTGACGATGTCGTACGCGTCCAGCCTGTACGGCATCCATCTCGACGAGAGCGGCTCGTCGCACATCGTGTCGGTGCGCCTCGAAGACGTCCGCAAGCCGGCCGCGCGCGCCGCCGCAACACTGCAGGCGGGGTAGCGGCGCAGAACCTCTGGAGCCGCGTCGGGGCGCGCACGCGGCAGGCACTTCGGGCGCTCGGTCCACCACTTGGCCCCGCGTATTACGACGAGCTCGAAGAGGTGCTCATCGCAGCCGACGTCGGGCCTGCGATGGCTGCGCGCCTCGCGTCTGCGGTGCGTCAGAAAGCGCCGCGGCGCGAGGACGAGGCGGCCGACGCGCTCGTCGCTGCGGCGACGAACGTGATGTCGAAGAAGCCACGTGAGCTGGACCTCACCGGCGATCCAGCCTGCATCCTTCTCTACGGCGTCAACGGCGCGGGCAAGACGACGACGGCCGGCAAGCTTGCGCACCGCCTGCGTGCCGAAGGGCGGGCGCCGCTTGTGGTCGCCGCCGATACGTATCGAGCAGCGGGTATCGAGCAGATGGTCGTCTGGGCGGAGCGCGCGAAGGTGCCGCACTTCGACGGTTCGAGCGGTGCCGATCCGGCGTCCGTCGTCTTCGACGGGATCCAGACCGCGCGCAGCCGCAGCCAGGACGTCGTGATCGCCGACACCGCCGGTCGCCTCCAAACGCAGCGCAACCTCCTCGCCGAGCTCGCCAAGGTCGGAAGGGTGACGAGCAAGGCGCTGGACGGCGCGCCCTACGAGTCGCTACTCGTCCTCGATGCCGTCCTCGGGCTCACGAGCCTCGTGCAGGCGCGCGAGTTCAACAAGGCGATACCGATCACGGGGCTCGCGCTCGCCAAGCTCGATGGCACGGCCAAGGGCGGTGCCGCGATCGCGATCGAGGCAGAGCTCGACGTCCCGGTAAAGCTCGCTGGCGTGGGCGAGGGGATCGACGACCTCGTCCCTTTCGAGCCCGAAGCGTTCGTTCGTGCGATCTTCGACTGATGCCACGAGCTGATCCGCATTGCCACACCTTCGCGTCGGACGGGATGGTCACCCCCGCGCAGCTGGTGCAGGCGGCCGTTCAGGCAAAGCTCGATCTCATCGCCGTGACCGACCACGACAGCATGCATTCGGTCAAGGAAGCGCAGGCTCGCGGTGCGGAGGCCGGGATCGTGGTGGTTGCGGGCCAGGAGATCACGACCAGCTGGCCGGCGCAGACGCACATGCTCGGGTGGTTCATGAAGAGGCCGGTCAAGCGCGGAATGTCCCTCGACGACACGGTCGACGCGATCCACGACCAGGGCGCGCTCGCGATCGTGCCGCATCCCTTCATGCCGCTGTACTTCGGATCGATCCAGCCGGCGATGCTGCGGCGGTTGATCGAGAAGCACCAGCTCGATGGCATCGAGATCATGCACACGGTGCCGATTGGATCGTTCCGCCGGCGCCAGCTCGAAGATTTCTACGTGCGCCACAGCGATCGCCTCGGCGCGGAGATCGGCGGAAGCGACTGTCACTTCGGCGGACACGACATCGCGTCGGTCATCACCGAATACGAGGGAGACTTTCGCGACGCCGTCGAGAACCGGAGGACCGTTCCCTTCCGTCTTCGCACTGGCACCGTGCCCCGCAGCCTCGCGCTGCGCCAGCAGTGGCGCTCGCTGGTGGAGCTACCCTTCCGGCGCTTGCGAGGCGAGCTCTAGCAGGACTTCGTGCACCGCGGGCGGGGCGGCGAGGATGTCGCCTGACTCGATCCATGTGTCACCACCCGACCAATCGGTCACGACCCCACCGACTTCCATCACGAGACCCGCGCCGGCCGCGACGTCCCACGCGTTGAGCCCCAGCTCGAAGAAACCGTCGAACGTGCTGGACGCGGTCCACGCGAGGTCGAGAGCCGCCGCGCCGGCGCGCCGCAGGTCTTCGAACCGCGCGAGCGCCGAGCCGAACATGGACAGGTAGCGGGGAAGCCGTCGCTTATTGCGAAACGGAAACCCCGTGGCGACCACGGCGCGTGTCGGCTCGAGGACTCGGTGGCTCGGCAGCCGCTCGCCGTTGAGGAAAGCACCCTCGCCGCGCGCCATCCAGAACTCGAGGCCGAGGAATGGCGCCAGCACGACACCGACGGCCGGCCGTCCTTGATCGAGCAGTGCGACAGAGATGCCGACGGCAGGAAAGCCCCGCGTGAAATTGGTGGTGCCGTCGAGCGGATCGACCGCCCACATCGTCTCTTCTCGCAAACCGCCTCGTTCCTCGGCGAGCACCGCGACCCCCGGCGTCTCGCGCGCGAGCACCTCGACGATGGCCGACTCGGAGTTCCGATCGGTGGCGGTGACGTAGTCTCCCGCGGCCTTGAGCTCGGCGGCGGAACCGGGCTTCGGCAGGCCGTTTCCAATCAGCACGGCGGCGCCCGCACGCGCTGCGCGGCGAGCGACGGGAAGGAGGTCGCTCAGGCCTGTTTGTCTTCGATTCCGAGGCCGAACATGGCCTCGAGGTCGTGGGCTGAGAACTGCTGGAACGCGACCATCGTCTGCGTCCGCTCGATGTCCTCGAGCCGCGTCAGCTGCTGTGTCACGACCTTAGCCAGGTCGTCGTGCTCGCGCACGCGCGCGATCGCGATGAAGTCCCACTCGCCGGTGACCGTGTAGACCTCCGCGACGCCATCGACGTCTGCGAGCTCGGCGCCGAGATGAGCAAGACCTTCCCGCGTCGACTTGACCAGGATGAAGGCGGTCAGCACTTCACATAACCGTCGTTCGAGTCGCCAAAGGCCCATACGTCCAGTCCGCCGTAGTCGATCCCGTTCTGGCCGAGGATCGTGCAGATGTGGGTGCGGTGATCGTTGCCGTGGTGGATCGCCTGGACCATGACGAGCCAGTGCTTGGGCGCCCATTCGTCGCGTGCCGTGCTGGTGCCGTCCGGATCGACCGTGGCTGCCGCTGCAATCAACGCGTCGCCCGTGTCGGCGGCATGCTGCTTGAGGGCGGCAATCCCGGGGAAACTCCCGCCTTCCAGCCTCGGCTGAAAGTCCACCAATCGCCGCAGATAGCGCTCCTCCGCGCCCACTATGTGCAGCCAGGTCGCCGATATCGTCCCGTACGTTCCGGGTGACGAGAGCTCGAGCTGCTCATCGCTCAGGCTCGAGCAGACGTCGAGCAGCTGGAGATTCGCCCAGCGGTTGTAGCGCAAGGCCTGGACGAGGAAGTCGCTCACCGGGACCTAGCTTAAGCCCTGGTAGACTGTCAAGGAGTGGCACTTGACACCCTCCAGGCCCGAGGCAAGACGCTGGCGCTTTACGAGCGCTACGGCGCGCTCCTGACTCAGCACCAGCGCGAGGTCCTCGACCTGTACCTGAGGAGCGACTGGTCGCTGGCGGAGATAGCCCTCCATGTGCGGACGTCGCGCGCGGCCGTGCACGACATCGTCCGCCGGTCGACGATGGCGCTTCAGGATTACGAAAAGCGGCTCGGACTGCTGGCCGAGTCGGCGCGGAGACGCCGCGAGATCGCGTCGCTCAAGCGTCAGATCGCCCGGCTGGAGGGAACCGTATAGAAGATGTTCGAAACCCTCGGCGACCGGCTCGCGGCCGCGCTCAAGAAGATCACCGGGCGAGGCGTGCTCCGAGCGGAGGACGTCGATGCAGCGCTGCGCGAGGTGCGACTGGCGCTCCTCGAGGCCGACGTGAACTTCAAGGTCGTGAAGGAGTTCGTCGAGCGCGTGCGGACAAGGCTTGTGGGAGCCGAGATCTCTCCCGGCCTGACGGCCCCGCAGACCGTCGTCAAGGCGGTCAACGAGGAGCTGGCCGAGCTTCTCGGCGGCAACACCGAGGGGCTCCGCTACGCGCCGCAGCCGCCGACGGTGATCATGCTGGTCGGCCTGCAGGGTTCGGGCAAGACGACCACCGCCGTGAAGCTTGCGCTGCTCGCCCGACGCGATGGCCACAGGCCGATGGTCGCGGGGCTCGACGAGCGAAGGCCGGCCGCGGTCGAACAGCTGCAGAGGCTGGCGGCGAAAGAGAACGTCGCGTTCGCCCGCGGCGAAGGCGCCATTGCGCAGGCGCAGAGGCTTAACTGCGACGTCGTCATCCTCGACACGGCCGGCCGGCTCCACGTCGACGAGGAGCTGATGAACGAGCTCAAGCAGCTCAAGTCACGCGTGAAAGTGACCGAGACGCTGCTCGTCGCCGACTCGATGACCGGTCAGGAAGCCGTCAAGGTGGGCGATGCGTTCGGCAAGGAGATCGGTCTCGACGGCGTGATCCTGACCAAGCTCGATGGCGACGCTCGCGGCGGCGCCGCGCTGTCGCTGAGGATCGCGACGGGTCAAACGATCCGGTTCGCCGGCACGGGGGAGAAGCCGCAGGACCTCGAAGTCTTCCTCGCCGATCGAATGGCGTCCCGCATCCTCGGCATGGGCGATGTGCTCACTTTGATCGAGAGAGCTCAGCGCAGCGTCGACCAGGAGCAGGCGAAGGAGGTCGAGAAGCACCTCCGGGCCGGGCAGCTTAGCTTCGACGACTTCCTCGCGCAGATTCGCCAGCTCCGCGGAATGGGATCGCTGGAAGGAATGCTTGACATGGTCCCCGGCGGCGGCGCGCTCAAGGGTCAGCTCGCGGACGCCGACCCCGAAAAAGAGATGAAGAGGATGGAGGCGATCATCCTGTCGATGACGGCGCAGGAGCGGGCTCGGCCGGACCTGATCGATGGCAAGCGGAAGAGGAGGATCGCAAAAGGCAGCGGGGTGCAGCCGGCCGACGTCAACCGGCTGATCAAGGCGCGCGAGACCATGCAGAAATTGGCGAAGCAGTTCGGTCCGCTCAGCCGCAAGGGCAGGCTGGGGGGATTACCACGAATCTATGGACAAGGAGGCGCAGGTTGGTAAAGATCAGGCTGAGGCGGTTGGGGGCGAAGAAGCACCCGTTCTACCGCCTCGTGGTGGCGGACGCGCGCTCGCCGCGCGACGGCCGCTTTATCGAGCACCTCGGGTACTACGACCCGATGACCGAACCGGTCCAGGTCAAGATCGACGTGGACAAAGTCATGAAGTGGCTGCAGCAGGGCGCGCAGCCGAGCGAAGCGGCGCGAAGCCTGTTGAAGCGGGAGGGAATCCTTGAGCGACGTGCAGAGAAGTCGACCCCCTCGGCGTGATTTTCGGCGCGGCGGCGGCGGTTTCAATCGAAGCGGCGGCGGCTTCCGGCGCGACCGGCCGATGTCGAGCGGTCCCGGAATCGACTACCGCGCGCTGGTCGAATACGTGGCCAAGTCGCTGGCCGAGAAGCCGGAGGACGTCTCGGTCGAGGCGTTCGAGCGCGGTGGCGGAACGGTGGCCATCAAGGTCAAGCTCGCGGATGAGGACGTCGGCCGTTTCATCGGCAAGGCCGGACGCAACATCGAGGCGATTCGGACGCTGGTGCGCGTCGCGTCGTCACGCGACCGCAAGCGCGTTTTCGTCGATCTCGCGAACGCCACCATCACCACGTCTTACCCATCGCGGGGCAGGCGCAATGGCGGTGGGGCGCCGGCGTGATCCGGGTAGGGCAGGTGACGGGACCTTATGGGCTCGACGGGGCTGTCAAGGTGACACCATTGACAGACTTCCAGGACCGATTCGATCCGGGCGCGCGCCTGATGCTCGACGGTTCCGGCCACAGCGTGCAGTGGAGCCGCGAAGGCCACCCGGGTCTCGTTGTGAAGCTCGACGGCATAGACAACAGGACGATGGCCGAGCTGTTCCGCGGCCGCTACCTCGAGGTGCCGGACGAAGAGATGCGGCCCCTCGAACCAGGGCGCTTCTATCACCGCCAGGTCGTCGGGCTTGCCGTCCAGACAAGCTCCGGACAGCAGCTTGGCGTGATCGCGGAGATCCTCGAGCGGCCGGCCAACGACGTTTGGGTGAGCCGAGAGGGGACGATCGAGCACCTCATCCCGGCGACACAAGACGCGATCGTCAACGTCGATCTTTCCGCCGGTCGAGTCGTGGTGGCCGACTGGCTGATGAACATCGAGGAAGTGCGAGAGAGCAACTGATGAGATTCGACGTCGTCACCATCTTTCCGGCCATGTTCGACCCTGTGTTCAAGCAGGGCGTTGTCGGCCGCGGCCGTGAGCGCGGGGTGATCGAGCTTCACGCGCATGACCTGCGCGACTTCACGCACGACCGCCACCGCCAGGTCGACGACACGCCTTTCGGTGGTGGCCCCGGGATGGTGATGAAGCCCGAACCCGTGGTCGATGCCGTGGAGGCGATTCGGCGCGACAATCCCGGACCGGTCCTGATCACCGAGCCGTGGGGCGAGCGCCTCGACCAGGAGCTGGCGGCCGAGCTCGCCAGACAGCCGGGCCTGATAATCGTTTGCGGGCGCTACGAGGGCATCGACGACCGTGTGCGCACGGCGCTCGGCGCGCGCGAGGTGTCTATCGGCGATTACGTTTTGAGCGGAGGTGAGATCCCCGCGATGGTTCTCATCGACGCCGTCGCCAGGCTCGTCCCTGGCGTGGTCGGTGATCCCGGCTCCCTGGCGCAGGACAGTTTCGCCGACGAGATGACGGGCTGGCCGCAGTTCACGCGGCCGGCGGAATACCGAGGAATGAAAGTCCCTGACGTGCTGCTCTCGGGCAACCACGCGCAGATCCGGCAGTGGCGCCGGCAGCAGGCAGCGCAGAGACGTCTCACTACGAAGGAGTTGAGTCGATGAATGTGATCCAGCAGCTCGAGAAGGAGCAGCAGAAACAGAAGGTGCCCGCGCTGCGCGCCGGCGACACCGTGCGCGTGCACGCCAAGGTGGTCGAGGGCACACGCGAGCGCATCCAGGTGTTCGAGGGCACGGTGATCCGAGTGACCGGCGGCGGTCTGCGCCAGAACTTCACGGTGCGGCGCGTGACCCACGGCGTGGGCGTGGAGAGGACGTTCATGGTCCACTCCCCGCGCATCGACAAGATCGACGTGCTGCGGCATGGCGATGTTCGCCAGGGTCGCCTCTACTACCTGCGTGGCAAGGTCGGCCGCGAGGCCCGCATCCGCGAGCGCCGGCGCCTGGTCGCGGCGGAAGCCGAGGCCGACGAGCCAGAGGAAGAAGCAGTTGAGGCCGAGGAGACCGAGGAAGCCTAGCGCCTGTTAAGGGCGTTGGCGCGGTCGATTTCCTGCGTCTACTCTCGGATCTGATGCGCCCGAAGCTCTGGAAGTTCGAGCGTCAGGCGGCGGCGATGGGATACCACGTCGTCGCCGGCGTCGACGAGGTGGGGATGGGCCCGCTCGCGGGCCCTGTCGTCGCGGGCGCGGTCGTGCTTCACATCGGTGACCGGATCCCCGGCCTGAATGACTCGAAGCTCATGACCGCGGACGAGCGAGAAAGAGTGGACGCGATCATCCGCCGCCGTGCGGTCGCGGTCGCGGTGTGCGCCGTGGACCACACACAGGTCGACCGCATCGGTCTTTATCGCGCGCGGATCCTTGCGAGTGCAGGCGCGGTTGCCGGTCTGAGCGTCAAGGCCGAGTACCTCCTCATCGACGCCTTCGACGTTCCCGACGCGCCGCTCCCGCAGATGGCGGTCGTGAGGGGTGACAAGATCTGCGCCTCGATCATGGCGGCCAGCATCGTGGCGAAGGTCGCGCGCGACCGGACGATGATCGAGTACGACCGGCTCTATCCCGGCTGGGGATTTGCCGACCACAAGGGTTACGCCACCCCGTCTCATCGCGCGGCGATTCGACGACTCGGCCCAAGCCCGATCCACAGGACGTCTTGGGCGCCGTTTCGCGTCTCCGAGCTGGCAGGGCTGCCGAGGTAGGTCGCGCCGGTGAGCGCGCGGCCGCGCAGTTCTTGCGATCGCAGGGCTTTGCGATCGTCGGCGCAGGCTTTCGCGCGCGACGCGGCGAGCTCGACCTGGTCTGCCGCCGCGGCGGCTCGCTTTACGTCGTCGAGGTCAAGACGCGGACCAGTGATGCGTTCGGGACGCCGCTCGAAGCCGTCGGCGCACGCAAGCGCCAGGCGCTGATCGCCGCCGCCGCTGAGTATCGCGCTCTCACCGAATGGCGCGGGCCGATCCGCTACGCGGTGGTCGCAATCACCCTGCGCGGAGACGATCGTATCGGCGCGGAACTGATCGAGGATCCCTTCGGTTAGCGCCGATTGCCGGCAAACGGCGGCCCCAATGCGGGTGCCCCGCCCCGATTGCCGGCAAACGGCGAACTTCGCCCAGGCTGCTCAGCGCCAGTGGCGCGCAAGCTCGGAGGCGTAGGTGCGTCCGATCGAGTCAGCGTGGGTGAGAAGCCAGTTGTCGAGGCGGCGCGTCCCGCGCGGACGCTCGTGCGAGACAAGCAGCTCCGACATCAACCCCTGCAGCTCAGGCTCGTTGAGGATGATGTCGTTGACGAACCGGCCCATCAACGAGACCGCGCGCAACGCCGTTCGCGGCGAGATGTAGACAAAGCGCGGATGGCGTTCGACCGCGATCGCGATCGACTCGACCATCTCGCTGTAGTAGATGATGTCCGGTCCCGCGGCGTCGACGGTCAGGTTGTCGACCTGCTCCGCCGCCCACGTCGCGATCTCCGCCACGTCCTCACCCGCGACGGGCTGCAGACGGTATTCGCCGCGGCCAGGGATGCCGAAGAAGGGCAGCCGGCGGAGCATCCACGCGATGTTGTTGATGAGGATGTCGCCCTGGCCGAAGATCAGCGTCGGCCGGACGATGGCCCACGACAATCCCGACTCACGCACGGCCCGTTCGGCGCGCGCCTTGCCCGCGTAATAGTCGAGAGGTGAGTCCTCGGAAGGGTTGCTGACCGAGATGTGCACGACCCGACGCACGCCTGCGTCGCGAGCCGCACCCATCAACACGCGCGTGTTGGCGACCGCCTCACCGAAGCGCACGCGCCCGTGATGGAAGCGCACCCAGTACGTGTTGTAGAGCACATCGGCGCCGCGCAGGCTCTCGACGAGCGCCTCGCGGTCCGCGAACTGGAGCGGCGCGACCTCAGCCTTGACGTCCTCGGCTCCAGGGCGCGCAGGATGATTGGTCAGCGTCTTGACGCTGCGCTCCTGTGCCATCAGGCGCCGGGCGATGAAGCGGCCGGTGTAGCTGAAGGCTCCGGTGACGACGTCGAAGCTCAAAACGGAAAGCGCGTGAGGTCGTAGGCCGCGGATCCCGGGCGCACGTGTCCGGTGATGACGACGCGCGGCCGATGTCGAACCGCCTCCGAAGGATGGACCTCGGGGCGAACGCCGTTGAAGATGGGAAAGCGCAGCGTGCCGTCCGGCGACCACTCCGAGTAGCGGATCGAGACCACGAGCTCCGGCTTCACCCAGCGCACCGGGCGCAGCATGATCGGAGGCGGGTCTAGCGACGATTCCGCCGACGCGAGCTCGACCAGCCGGTGCCGCAACAGTTCCATCGCGTCGTCGTCGAAGCCACCGCCGACGGTGCCGCACGGGAGCAGCCGCCCGTCCTCGTGATAGCCCACGACCAGGGCGTCGAATGGCTTTTCGCCGGTCCATCCGATGACCACGAAGTCGTCGGACTTGACCGCCTTGACCTTGAGCCAGAACGGGCTGCGCTGGCCCGGAACGTACGGGCTTTGCCTGTGTTTCGCCACCACGCCTTCGAGACCGCGCTCGAGGCATGCCTCGAAAAGCTCGACCCCGTCCTCGTCTATGTGGTCGGGCACGAAGATGTGGCCGCCGGGTTCGACCGTCTTTGCGAGCCGTGCACGGCGGCGCAGGATCGGTTGCCGCATCAACGGCCGGTCTTCGAGATACAGCGCATCGAACGCGAGGTAGGCGGTGGGGATTTCGTCACGAAGGCGAGCCCCGGCCGCGAGGCGTTCGCGCAGGCGGTGGTAGTCGGGCCGGCCCTCGCCGTCGGTCGCCACAAGCTCGCCGTCGATGACGCTGCCGGGCGGCACGCGTTTGGCAGCGGCCACGACCTCGGGGACGTCGGCGGTGATGTCGGTCAGCCCGCGGTCCTGCAGACGGACCGTGCCGTCGGGGTCGCGAAACATCAGGCAGCGAAGGCCATCCCACTTGACCTCGAAGAGGTACTCGGGCGAGCTGAACGGCGCCTCGACCGAAGCGGCCTGCATTGGCCGAACCTCGGTCGGAAAGCTCTCCAGCTCGATCTGCAGCTGGTCCGGTCCCGCGTCAGCCACGCCCGCCAGCTTAGACGGACGGCCTTCAGGAGGCTTTTCGGCGTCTCCTGGGTTCGGCCGCGGGCTTCTCGCGCGATGCGCGCTGCTTCTTGGCCTGCTCGACCGATTGGCGGAGAGCCTCCATCAGGTCCATGACCTTGGCCGGCTGCGGCGCCTCGGGCGCCTCGATGACCTCACCCTCCATCTTGGCCTGCACGACCTTCATCACCGCCTCGCGGTACTCGTCCTTGTACCGCTGGGGGTCGAAGCTGTCGGCGAGGCTCTCGATGAGCGCCTTGGCCATCTCGAGCTCTTTGGGGTTGATCTTGACGTCGCCCTCGAGACCCTTCAAACCCTCCGTGGAACGGATCTCGTCCGGCCAGTGAAGGGTGTTCATGATCAGCCCCTTGCCGTTCGGGTGCAGGGCGGCGAGGTGCTCCTTGTCACGCAGCGCGATCTTGGCGATCGCCATCTTGCCGGTCGCCTCGAGAGCGCGGCGCAACAGCTGGTAGGGCTTCTTGCCCAATTCCTCGGGCTCGACGTAGTAGGCGTTGTCGAAGTAGAGGCCCGGCTCGATCTCGTCTACCGGCACGAACTCCGAGATGTCGATCGCGTGCGCGGTCGGAAGGGGAAGATTGTCGAGGTCCTTGTCGTCGATGATGACGTAGCGGTCCTTGCCCACCTCGTAGCCGCGAAGGATCTCGCTGTATTGAACCTCGTGGTCGCCCTCCGCGCACCACCGCTTGTAAGAGATGGGGGAGTGGTGCTCGGGACAGAGCTGGCGGAACGAGACACGGGACGTCGACTCGGTCGCGTTGTAGAGACGGATGGGGATGGACACCATCCCGAAAGAGACCACGCCTTTCCACATCGATCGCGGCATGGCGACGCAGTTTACCTCCTAAGTCCGTGGTTGGCTACTTTTCGTAGGTTGCCGAGTCTCACCAAAGATGCAACGCCTCAGCGCCCTACATCGCGCTGCTGCATCACAAGTATCGAGCTTCCAATCCCCGCAACGATGAGCGCGATGAGCACCGCCAGGGTCCTTGGGTCGAGGCCGTTGGCGAGCGGAGCGCCGGCTAATCGGAAGGGTGAGACGGTCTGCAGCCAGCCCGGCAAGCGGAGCGCTCCTCCGATCTGGTCCGCGAGGTAAGCGGCGAACACGATGGCACCGAAAAATGCGCCCGCCGCGCGCGGCGCCGCGGACGCGAACAGCACGCCTACCGCTCCGAGAAGCACGCCGAACAGAGCAAGCACGAGACATGCGCCGGCGATGCGTGCCGCGTCGACGGCCAGGTCCGATGCGCGCGCGGTGAGAGCGACCGCGATGCCGCTGACCGCCGCGAGGATCGCGACTGCCACCGCAAGTGCGGCGATGCGCTCGAGCACGACGGCGGACCGCGAATACGGGGCGCTCAGCGTTGCTTCGAGGCGTCCGCTGCTGTCGTCGTCGGCCCATCGCATCACGAATGTGAAAGTCAGCGCGACGAACATCAGCAGCATGACGTCGAACCACGTTTGTCCCAGAACCTGCGCTCCGAACACGAAGATGTACTGCGGTAGGCCGGGAAGGCCGCGCGGGAGCGCGAGCAGGTCCTGCATCGTCGTCCTGGTGGCGGCCGCGAGCGCGATGCCGAGCAGCGCGAATGCGATGCACCACGCGGCGATCACCATGCGGTGCGGATAGAGATCTCGCAGCACCGGGACGGTGAGCAGCGACGCATGTGACGGCTCGTAGTCCGATCTCCGGATCAAGGCAGCCTCACGGCGGCTGCGACTGGAGATGGCGTAAGCGACGCCGGTGCCGACCCCCGCGATCGCGACCAGCACCGCAAAGCCGCCCGCATCGAAATGGCCGTCACGCGGCAGTGGCGTGGACAGGTCGTAGTAGCGAAACGGCGAAAGCCAGCGCACAGCGTCGAGCTGCACGAAGACCCGGCTCAGGCTGTTGAGAAAGAACAGCGTGAGCAGCAGCGGCGCCGCCATCGGCCCCGCGCACATGCAGATCGCGTAACACGCCGACGCGAGCGCCACCAGCAGCAGGCCGGCCTGCACAAGGCCGGCTGCGTCCACCGTCTCTCCACCCGACGCCACGCCGGCCATCACACCCGCGCACGCCGCGGCCGCGGCGACCAACGACCCGATCGCGAATGCGACCGAGCGAGGAATGATGAGTGCGGTCGCCGACCTCTCCGCGGACACGAGCGCCCAGGCCGCGAACAGAATCGCCAGCGGCGCGAAGGCGCGCAACTCCAAGTAGCCGGCGACCGTCTCGGGATGAACCGGCGGTGGAAACAGCGGCGCATCGGCGGTGGCGTCGAGGAGCAAGGAGTAGCCAAACGCCGCGCGCTCCGCGAACGTGTGGCCGGCCAGCCGGAAGAACGCCACGGATTGCAGAAAGGTGATGGCGAATCCCGCGATCGCGAACGCGACGATCGTCCACCGCGCGTCACTCAGGGCCCGCGCCGTCGCTCTCATGGCGGCAGCGCCCTGCGGCTGTTGTCCTCGAGCGCTCGAGCCAGCTTGCCCCGGCGCAGCGTCCCGACACGATCGCAATGCCGCTCGAGATCCGATGTGTCGCGCGACGCGAGGAGGATCGCCGAGCCTCCATCACGCGATTCGTCGAGGAGCAGATCCAGCTCGGCCGCCGCCTGCACATCCAGGTCCTTCGCCGGTTCGTCGAGGATCAAGAGGTTCGGGTCGTGCATGAAAGCGAGGATGATCGAGAGCTTCTGCCGCTCGGCTTGCGTGTATTCGCGGTGCGGAGCTCCGAGGTCGACCCCGAATCGTTCGGCAAGCTCGTGCACACGGTTGGCGTGCACGCCGCCGCGCAAACCTGAGAGATAAGTGACGATCTCTCCACCGCGCATCCCGCCGAAATCAGGCGTCTTGCCCGCGACATGACCAACGCGCCGCTTGACCTCTACGGCCTCGCGAAAGCAGTCGAGTCCGAAGATGTAGGCCGACCCGCGAGTGGGCCGGATCATGCCCATGAGTAGACGAATCGCGGTGGTCTTGCCGGCGCCTTCGGGCCCGAGAAGCCCGAACGACTCGCCCGCCGAAACCTGCAGCTCGAGGTCGAAAAGGCCTTCCCCGGCGCCGTAGTCCTTGGTGAGCGCAGCCGTCCTTATCGCCGGGGCAGCCATTTCGTGGAGCATATAAGCAGTGCGGCTGGGCGACCTCGAGCTACATCTGCTCGTCACCGATCACTGGAAAGCCGACGGCGGTCTCATGTTCGGCGTCGTGCCAAAGGTCCTGTGGGAGAGACAGAAGCCGGCGGACGGCAAGAACATGATCGACTGCGCGTGCGTGTGCGTCGTGGTGCGGATGAACGGTCGTGTGATCGTGTGCGAGACAGGCATCGGCAACAAGCTCAGCGAGAAGCGCGCGCTGCAAGTGTCTCTGCGCGAGCCGGAAGACATGCTCCACGCGCTGAAGCGGCTCGGCATTCAGCCGGATGAAGTCGACGCCGTCGTGACGACGCATCTGCACTGGGACCACGCGGGTGGCCTGACTCGGCGGGACGAGCTGGGCGCGCTACAGCTGACGTTTCCCAAAGCGAAGCACTTTGTCCAGCGCAGCGAGTGGGACTTTGCCCTGCAGCCCGACGTGCGCAGCAGGCCGAGCTACATCGTCGATGACTTCACTCCCCTCGCCGACGGGAACAAGGCCGTGGAATTTCTCGAGGGCGACGCCGAGGTCCTGCCGGGCGTCGAGATTCGACACGTCGGCGGGCACACGCCGGGTAGTCAGGTCCTGATCTTGCGTTCGGGCGAGCTCGCTTGCGCGATCACAGGTGACCTTGTGTGCCAGACCCCGCACCTGCGCGTCTCGTGGAATATGTCCGCCGACATCGAGCCGCTGCGCGTGTTCCAGCAAAAGTCACGGCTGTTCGAAGAGGCGGAGAAGCATCGATGGCTGCTCGTGCTGTCGCACGAGACCGACCAACCCGCCGGCTACCTGGAAGAAGGCGGCGTCTGGCGCCCCGAACCGCGACTGACGTGAGCTTCACGAATCGAGACGGGCGCAAGCTGACGTTTCGCAAGCTCGGTCACGGGCCGGTGCTCGTCTGTCATCCCGGCGGCCCAGGATTCTCTGCGACCTACTTCGGCGATCTCGCGGCTCTGTGGGAGCAGTTCACGCTCATCATGCTCAACCCGCGCGGAACCGGAGGCTCGGAGCGCCCGCGCGACCCACGCGCCTACCAGATCGACGATTACGTCTCCGACCTCGAGGACCTTCGCCGCAACCTGGGCCTCGAGCGGATGCTGTTGCTCGGCCATTCGCACGGCGGCGTGGTGGCGATGGCGTATGCGGCGGCGTACCCGGCGCGCGTGCGGCGACTCGTACTGGCCTCGACGCTCGCGCACTTCGGCCCGGGGCAAGAGCAGGCCATGCATCACGGAATGGAGAAGCGAACGGCGCAGCCATGGGCGGCCGACGCGATCGCGGCGCTGGAGAAAGAGCAGGCCGGGAACTTTTCGACTGACGAGGAGCTGAGCCCGATCATCTTCCGGGAGCTCCCGTTGTATTTCGCGCATTTCGGCGCTGCCGAAGCGGGATACCTCGACACGTTGAAGTCGGAGATGATCAACGCCGATGCGCTGAAGCTCTTCAACAAAGAGATCTTCAACACGTTCGACCTGCGCGAGCGTTTGCAGTCGATCACCGCCCAGACCCTGGTCATCACAGGCGACGAGGACTTCATCTGCGGTCCGCTCTGCGCGGAGGAGATCTGCAACGGCGTCAAGAGCTCGCGGATGGTGATCGTCGGTGACGCGGGTCACCAGCTGTTCGTCGAGCAGCCTCAGGCGTTCCACGACGAAGTCGCCTCCTTCCTCGAGTCTTAACAACCTGGGCTGATTTCTCGGCCGCGCACGAATAACTTCGAGCTCATGCTCGGAAGCGTCGATTCGTGCGTGCTCGCGGGCCTCGAGGTGCGACCAGTCCACGTCGAGGCCGACATCGGGCGCGGCGCTGTGGCCTTCGTGCTCGTCGGACTCGCCGCCACGACGGTGAAGGAGGCGCGAGATCGCGTGCGAGCGGCGATCCGCAACAGCCAGCTCGAGTTTCCCAACTCGCGCCTGACGGTGAACCTCGCACCGGCCGAGCTGCGCAAAGAAGGAACGGCGCTCGACTTGCCGATCGCGGTGGCGATCGCGCTGGCGCGCGCCGGCAAGCCGCCTCCAGTCCGCTCCGCATTTCTCGGTGAGCTCGCGCTCGACGGATCGGTTCGACATGTCGACGGCGTGCTCGTCGCGGCGCGCGGACTGGCGCGGATGGGGTACGAGCGCGTCTTCGTTCCTGCTGCGGACGCGGAGGAGGCGACGCTGGTTGACGGGCTCGAGGTCATCCCGTGCGCATCGCTGGCCGCCGTCGTCAGCCACCTTCTCGGGGTCGAATCAATTGCTCCTGCAAATCCCGGAGTGGGCGAGGCGTCCGCCGGCCCGATCGAGCACGACCTCGCCGAGATCCACGGCCAGGAGGAGGCAAGGCGCGCACTCGAGGTAGCCGCGGCGGGAGGCCATCACCTCCTTCTGTGCGGTCCGCCCGGCGCGGGCAAGACGATGCTCGCGCGCTGCCTGCCCGGGATTCTCCCGCCGCTTCTGCTGCACGAAGCGCTCGAGGTGGCGCAGGTCCGCAGCCTGCTCGGAGATCTCCCTTCAGATGGTCCCCTCGACTGGTCGCGGCCGTTTCGGGCGCCGCACCACAGCGTCTCAATGGCGGGATTGATCGGCGGCGGATCCGGCCTGGCGCTGCCAGGAGAGATCTCGAGAGCCAACCATGGCGTGCTCTTCCTCGACGAGCTCGCGGAGTTCGAGACCCGCGTCCTTCAGGCCCTCCGCCAGCCGCTCGAATCCGGCCGCGTGACCATCACGCGTTCGGGCGGGTGCGTCGCCTACCCGGCTCGGTTCAGCCTCGTCGCGGCGACAAACCCCTGCCCGTGTGGGTGGGCCGGCGATGGGCTGCGCGGATGCCGCTGCACTCCCGCTGCCGTCGATACGTACCAGCGCCGGCTGTCGGGTCCGCTTCTCGACCGGATCGACCTGCAGGTCACCGTCCGGCGCGTGCCGCTCGACATCCTCGGCAACGAACCGCGCGGCGAAGCATCGGAGAGCGTCCGGACGCGTGTCGCCGCCGCGCGGCGAAGACAGATCGAGAGACAGGCATGCCTCAACGCCCAGCTGAAGCCGGCGCGGCTGCGCCACGTCGCCATGCTGACGCCGGCGTCAAGGCGCACGCTCGAGCGCTGGGGCGCGCAGCGAGGACTCAGCGCGAGAGGCTTTCACCGCGCCTGGCGGGTGGCGCGTACCGCGGCCGACCTCGACGCGTCGGAGCAGATCGAGGAGCACCACGTGCTCGAGGCGCTCGGATTCCGGCTCCAAGATGTCGCCGCCTGACCTCGCCCAGCTCCGCACGCGCGGCCGCTGGCCGCCGCCCGACGGGCCTCGCGTTGCGATCGTGGGATCGCGCCGGCCGACGCCCTACGGCGAGGCGGTCGCGGAGGAGCTGGCGCTCGAGCTGGCGCGCGCGGGAGCGGTGGTCGTCAGCGGCCTGGCGCTCGGCATCGACGCCGCCGCCCACCGCGGAGCCCTCAACGCCGGCGGGGTCACGGTCGCGGTGATGGGCACGGGCGTGGACGTGATCTATCCCGCCGCTCACAGCCAGCTGGCGGAGGCGATCGTGAGGGGCGGGGGAGCGCTCGTCAGCCAGTTCCCCGACGGCACCGCCCCGAGGCGTCACAACTTCCCGGCGAGGAACTTCACGATGGCCGCCTTGTCGGACGTCGTGGTCGTGGTCGAGGCGGCGGAGGGCTCCGGTGCCCTGATCACCGCCGAGGCCGCGCTCGACCTACATAAAGAGGTAATGGCGGTGCCGGGCAGCGTGTTTTCGCCGCAATCCGTCGGAACC
Source organism: Candidatus Dormiibacterota bacterium (assembly GCA_035717165.1). GTDB lineage: Bacteria > Chloroflexota > Dormibacteria > Dormibacterales > Dormibacteraceae > 40CM-4-65-16. The sequence continues at coordinate 35,825 of DASTIX010000169.1, read as the reverse complement.
CACTCACTGCTGCGGGACGGAGCCGGATTGGTCCAGAACGCCAGGGACGTCCTGAGCGTCCTGAAACTCAACCACGAAGTCCTGGACGACCCCCTGGCGACTCCGAAATGGCTCGGTTTCAAGCTCCCGGCCCAGCGCGACGGCATCCTTTCCCACCTCTCGGACGTTCTGGCTTTAAACCCCGCCGAGCTCGCCCGGAAGCTACAGCTTCCGATCGCGGAAGTGCTCGGCCGGCTGACGGCCCTCGAGCTCGAGGGAGCGGTTAAAAGACACCCGGCTGGGTATGTAAGGGCGTTGCGCCGCGACAAAGAACGGGCGTAGGATGCCCGCCACCTGATCCGTAAAGTCGAGGTCCGGCGGAACAAAGGCTCCGGTTTGGGAATAAAGGATTGGCTGTGCCGGAAGGATTGATCATCGTCGAGTCGCCTGCGAAGGCCAAGACGCTGAAGCGGTTTCTGGGTGACCGCTTCGACGTCAGGGCCTCGATGGGGCACGTCCGCGACCTCCCCGAAAAGGAGATGGGCGTGGAGGTCGACGACGGCTTCAAACCCCACTACGAGGTGGTCGAGAGCCGTCGCAAGACCATCAACGAGCTGCGCTCTGCGGCGAAGAAAGACGCCGAGGTCATCCTGGCGTCCGACCCCGACCGCGAGGGCGAGGCGATCGCCTGGCACCTCGCCGAGGTTCTGAAGCTTCGCGCTCCCAAGCGCATCGAGTTCCACGAGATCACGTCCGACGCCGTGCGCAAAGCGCTCGAGTCGCCGCGCGACATCGACATGCGCCTGGTCAACGCACAGCAGGCGCGGCGTGTCGTCGACCGGCTGGTCGGCTTCCGCCTGAGCCCGTTCCTGTGGAGCAAGGTACAGAAGGGAATCGGTGCGGGCCGGGTCTCGTCCGTGGCTCTGAGGCTCGTCGTCGACCGCGAAGAGGAGATCCGCAAGTTCGTCCCGGTCGAGTCCTGGACGGTCGACGCCGAGCTGTCGAAGCAAGGCGCCGACCAGCACTTCCTCGCGCGCCTTCATCGCCTGGCGAGCGGTGGCGACGAGAAGCTCGAGGTCCACAACGACACCGAAGCGCAGGAGATCGTGCGCCGGCTCGAGGGCGCCAGCTACCGCGTCATCGGCGTCGAGCAGAAGAAGAGAACCAAGAGCTCGAACCCGCCTTACATCACGTCGACCCTTCAGCAGGACGCGTCAAGCCGGCTGCGGATGCGCCCGCACATCGCGATGCGAATCGCGCAGCAGCTGTACGAAGGCATCGAGCTTGGAACCGAAGGCCCGACCGGTCTGATCACCTACATGCGCACGGACTCGACCCGCATCTCCGCCGACGCTGACGCCAGGGCGAAGGCGTGGATCAAGGGCCAGCACGGCGAGAAGTACCTCGGGCAGTCGCGAGCGGCCAAGGCCACTCCCGGCGCTCAGGACGCGCACGAGGCGATCCGGCCGACCGACGTCAACCGCACACCCGACTCCATCCGCGAGCACCTGACGGCTGACCAGTACCGCCTGTACGACCTGATCTGGCGGAGATTCGTGGCGAGCCGGATGGCGCCCGCGGTCTATGACCAGACACAGGCGGAGATCGAGGGCGGCGACTACATCTTCCGCGCGAACGGGTCCGTGCTTGCGTTCGACGGCTTCTACAAGGTGTGGCCGCGCGACGAGAACGGCGAGAACGACCTGCCTGCGCTGCAGCATGGCGAGGCGCTCGACTTCCACGGGCTCAAGCCGGAGCAGCACTTCAGCCAGCCACCGCCGCGCTACACCGAAGCGACGCTGATCAAGGAGCTCGAGCAACGCGGCATCGGAAGGCCGTCGACGTACGCGCCGATCGTCCAGACGATCACGAAGTCACATGGCTACGTGGAGATCAAGGATCGGCGGCTTTATCCGACGCGCGTCGGCGAGGTCGTCAACTCGCTGATGGTCGATCACTTCAAGCCGATCTCCGACGACGAGTACACCTCGAATCTCGAAAAGCGCCTTGACCAGGTCGAAAGCGGAAGCCAGGAATGGGTTCCTGTGGTGAGCGACTTCTACGGTCCGCTTCAGCGCATGCTCGACGCGGCCGAGGAGGCCACCCCCGCCGACACCGACGAGGAATGCCCGCTTTGCCACGAGGGTCATCTCGTGCGCAAGGCGAGCCGGTTTGGTCCGTTCATGGGTTGCTCGCGGTATCCGAAGTGCAAGTTCCGCCGCGCTCTTACCGCCGACGGCGAGGCGCCGCAGCCGAAGCTGCTCGAGGAGCCCTGCCCGAACTGCGGCCGGCCGCTGCAGGTCCGCACGGGCCGATACGGCGAGTTCATCGGATGCTCGGGCTATCCCGAGTGCAAGTACATCAAGCGCGACGCCGCGCAGACCGAGGCCAAGCCGACCGGCGAGAAGTGCCCGCAGTGTGGGGAGGGCCAGCTCGTCGAGCGAACCGGTCGCTTCGGCCCCTTCGTCGCATGCTCTCGCTACCCCGACTGCAACTATCGAGCCAACATCGGCAAGGACGGAAAGGTCCGGCAGGGGCCGAAGGTCCTCGACGAGCCGTGTCCGATCTGCGGCAAGCCATTGGTCGAGCGACGCGGACGGTTCGGCTTGTTCAAGTCGTGCTCCGACTATCCGAAGTGCCCGGGCCCTAAGGGCGCCGCCAAGAAAACCGCGGCTGCTTAGCGCAAGCGAGCGCTGGGTATACTCACTGACGCCAGTCCGACCGACTGAGTAAGCACGCCCGGGGCAAGACCCTGTCCTCGACAACGAGGCATGAACCGGGCGGAAGAACAACAGGAGTAATGGCAACGTGGCTCAAGTGACCTTGAAGCAGCTGCTGGAGGCGGGTGTCCACTTCGGGCATCAGACCAGCCGCTGGAACCCGAAGATGAAGACCTACATCTTCACCGCGCGCAACGGGATCCACATCATCGACCTGCAGAAGACCGTTCGGCTGCTTGACGACGCCTGGGATTTCACCCGCAACGTCGCGGCAAGCGGCCGGCCGGTGCTCTTCGTCGGCACCAAAAAGCAGGCGCAGGAGACGATCCAGACCGAGGCCGCGCGATGCGGCATGTACTTCGTCAACCGCCGCTGGATGGGCGGCATGCTGACCAACTTCAGCACCGTCAAGAAGCGAATCGAGCGCCTGCAGGAGCTGCGCAAGATGCAGCAGGACGGCCAGTTCGAGCAGATGCCCAAGAAAGAGGCGAAGAAGCTTCAGGACGAGCTCGACCGCCTGATGTTCCACTTCGACGGCATCGCCGACATGAAGCGCTTGCCAGGCGCTCTCTACGTCGTCGACCCGCGCAAGGAGCACATCGCGGTCACCGAGGCGAACCGCTTGAAGATCCCCGTGGTCGCGATCACCGATTCGAACTGCGACCCCGACCTGATCACTTACGTCATCCCTGGCAACGACGATGCGATCCGCGCGGTCAAGCTGCTCACAGGCAAGATCGCCGACGCGTGCCAGGAAGGACGCCAGGAGGCTGCCGCGCGCGGCGAGATCCTGCCGGAGGTCGAGGAGCGGGAGTTTCTCGAGACGCCTCGCTACGAGGAGATCGAGGAGTACCTCGAGGATGAGGAGGACTACCTCCCGACCGTGTCGGAGGAGGAGTTCATCGGGCGCAGCGTCGACGACGAGGAGGCGCGCTGATGGCGGTCAGCCTGGATCTGGTCAAGAAGCTCCGCGAGCTTTCGGGCGCGGGGATGATGGACTGCAAGAACGCGCTCGAGGAAGCGGGCGGTGACATGGACAAGGCCTTCACGATCCTCCGCGAAAGAGGCATCGCCAAGGCGAGCAAGCGCGCCGACCGCGCGACGGGCCAGGGCGTCGTGGAGTCATACCTCCACAGCACGTCGCCCGACTATCCGCCGCAGCTCGGCGTGCTCATCGAGGTCAACTGCGAGACCGACTTCGTCGCCAAGGGCCAGGAGTTTCGCAAGCTCGCCAAGGAGCTGGCCCTCCAGGTCGCGGGCTTTGGCGCTCGCTGGGTCACGCGCGAGGACGTTCCCGACGACGTGCTCGTGCAGGAGCGCGAGGTGTACGAGGCCAAGGCGCGCCAGGACGGCAAGCCGGAGCAGGTGATCCCGCGCATCGTCGACGGCCAGGTCGAGGATTTCCTCAAGCACAACTGCCTGCTCGAGCAGGAATACTTCCGCGAGCCGGGCCACACCGTGCAGCAGTTCATCGCCGAGAACATCTCGAAGCTGCAGGAGAACATCACGGTCCGACGCTTCGCGCGCTTTAACATCAGAGAGAACTGAGCCAGATCCGTAACGGCGCGCCGAAGTACAACCGAGTTCTGCTCAAGCTGAGCGGTGAAGCGCTTGGCGGAAAGGTCGACTACGGCCTCGACCTCGAGGTCGTCGAGGAAATCGCGAAGCAGGTCAAGCGCGTGCATCAGATGGGCGTCCAGATCGCGCTCGTCGTGGGTGGCGGCAACATCTTCCGCGGTCTCGCCGCCACAGAGCGCGGCTTTGACCGCGCGACCGGCGATTACATGGGGATGCTCGCCACCGTGATCAACGCGCTCGCGCTGCAGGATGCGCTCGAGCGCACGGGCATTCCGGCGCGCACCATGACCGCGATCCAGATGCCCCAGGTCGCCGAGCCGTACATCCGCCGGCGGGCGGTGCGCCACCTGGAGAAAGGACGAGTCGTGATCCTGGCCGCCGGCACGGGCAACCCTTACTTCACGACAGACACCACAGCGGCTCTGCGCGCGGTGGAGATTGAAGCCGACGTCATCCTCAAGGCCACCAAGGTCGACGGCGTGTACACCGCGGACCCGAAGCGTGACCCCACCGCCACGAAGTTCGAGCGGCTCGGCTACCTCGAAGTCCTCAACCGCGGCATCGAGGTGATGGACAACACCGCGCTGACGCTGTGCATGGACAACGACGTGCCGATCGTCGTGTTCAACCTGCTGACACCGGGAAACATCGAGCGCGTGATCGTCGGAGAGGAGATCGGCACGCTCGTAGGCGCGGGCAGCGCATGATCGACTCCGATGATTGATCCGATCTTGCGCGACGCAGAGACCAAGATGACGAAGTCGGTCGAGCACTTTGCGACCGACCTGGCGACCATCCGCACCGGTCGTGCGAATCCCGCGCTGATCGACAAGGTCATGGTTCCGTACTACGGCACGCCGACGCCGCTCAACCAGCTCGCGCAGATCAGCGCGCCGGAACCACGTCTGCTCGTCGTGCAGGTCTACGACAAGAGCCAGATCGGCACGATCGAGAAGGCGTTACGTACGAGCGAACAGGGATTGAATCCGGCGAACGATGGAACCGTCATCCGCGTCCCGATCCCACCGCTGACGGAGGAGCGTCGTCGCGAGTACGTGAAGCTCGTCAAGCAGAAGGCCGAGGATGCGCGCGTGGCGATCCGCAACGTGCGGCGGGACGAGCTGCACCGGATCGAGCACATGCAGAAGGAAGGCGACGTTGCCGAGGACGAGTCCAAGCGCGCGACGGCGCGCCTGCAGAAGATCACCGAAGCGCAGATCGAGAAGGTCGATGCCCTGGCCGGCCGCAAAGAGCACGAGGTGATGGAGGTCTAGGCGGCACCGCCCAACCCCCGGATTGGCGCGCCTATCCGGGGTTTTTCCGCCCGCGAGGCCCTGATATCGCGGCCAAACCCAGGGTGGAGGCGGGTTTTGGGGCCGGCCGGTACGCTTTCCTCACCTGTGGATTCCCCGATCCCCCGCCACGTCGGGATCATCATGGACGGCAACGGCCGCTGGGCCCGCCGCCAAGGCCGCCCTGCGAGCTTCGGCCACCGCGCCGGCGTCCGGTCGATCAAGCGTGTCCTCCAGGCCTGCGAGGACTTCGGCGTGCATGCGCTCTCCATCTATGCGTTCTCGACCGAGAACTGGGCGCGCCCGCGCGCAGAGGTTCGCGCTCTCATGCGTCTCTTTCACGAGAGCATGCTGCGAGAGATCGACGAGATGGACCGGCGAGGCGTTCGCATCCTGTTCAGCGGCCGTCGCGACGACCTGTCGCCGGTTATGAACCGCCGGATCGACGAGGCGATGGGGCGGACGCGGCACAACACCAAAGGCATCCTCAACGTCTGTCTCAACTACGGCGGCCGCGCAGAGATCGTCGACGCGGTCAGGAGTCTGATCAAAGACCAGATCACCGATGTCGATGAGAACGCCATCTCATCGCGCATGTACCAACCCGAGCTGCCCGACCCCGACCTGATCATCCGCACCGCAGGCGAGCATCGGGTCAGCAACTTCCTTCTGTGGCAGGCTGCGTACGCCGAGATGTACGTGACCGACACGCTGTGGCCCGATTTCGACGCCGACGATCTGAAGCTCGCGCTCGACGACTACGCCGGGCGCGTGCGGCGATTCGGCGCCCGTCCGGCCAGCGAGACGGTGCCGGCTTGACCACTCGCAACGCGTCGCTGATGGGCAACTGGAAGCCAAGCCCGCTGATGGTTCGCATCCTGAGCGCGTTCGTCATCCTCGCCGTGGTCATCGGTCTCGTCTTCGCCGGTCTCTACGGCGTCTACGCCCTGGTGCTCATCCTCGGCGGCCTCGCCTTGTGGGAGTTCAACGGCCTGTCCGCGAAGATGGGCGCTCGCGCGCCCGCGTGGCTCCTGTTCCCGTTGGGATTTTTCTTCGCGTTCAGCGGGACCGTCCTCAAGGGCATCGACGTCACGGTCGTGCTCGCGCTCTCTCTGGTCGGCGGTCTCGCCGCCTTCCTCGTCGTGCCGGGAAGCCGGCAGGGCCTGAGCCGGTGGGCCATGGGTATGGCCGGTGCGCTCTACATCGGCATGCCGTTCAACTTCTATCTACTTCTCTACACGTCGAAGCCGAATGGACTGGTTTGGACGCTGTTCACCATCTTTGCGGTCGTGGCCAGCGACGCCGCGGCGCTTCTCGTCGGCAGCCGCATCGGCCGCCATCCGTTCTTCAGCAACATCAGCCCCCACAAGACGCTGGAAGGTGCGATCGCGGGCGTTGTCGGTGCGGTGATCGTGATGGTCATCGGCGTCTCCGGCGTACTCGGCATCTCGATCCTGCACGGCATCGTGCTGGGCTTTCTCGTCGGGACGAGCGCGGAGGTCGGTGACCTCGTCGAGTCGCAGATGAAGCGGATCGCCGACGTGAAGGATTCGTCGCGCCTGATCCCGGGGCATGGGGGAGTGCTCGACCGAATCGACTCGATCCTGTTTCCGCCGATCCTGGTCTATTTCTACGTGATGGTGTTCCACCTGCTGACGTAATGCGACCCCTCAACATCGCGCTGCTCGGCGCCACCGGGTCGATCGGGCAGCAGACCCTCGACGTCATCGATCGCAACCCGGGGCGGTTCAAGCTGTTCGGCCTCACGGAGGGCGTCCGCTCGACGAACCGCACGGCCGAGTACCTGGTCCAGGGGCAGACCGGCACCACGGAGTTCGACGCGAGGGTGGAGCAGATGGTGACCGACCCGCGATGCGACCTCGTGGTCGTCGCCATCCCCGGCGCGCGAGCGCTGCAGCCGACGCTGGCGGCGCTCAAGGCAGGCAAGGAGGTTGCGCTGGCGACGAAGGAAGTGCTCGTCATGGCCGGCGCCCTGGTGATGAAGGCCGCCGGCGACAAAGGGATACGGCCGATCGATTCCGAGCACAGCGCCATCTGGCAGTGCCTGTGGGGTGAAGACCGCGAGAACGTCCGCCGGCTGATCATCACCTCCAGCGGCGGCCCGTTCTGGGGCCGGCCGGAGCTCGACCTCGACCAGGTGACGGTCGAGGAGGCGCTGAACCATCCGCGGTGGTCGATGGGGCCGAAGGTGACGATCGACTCCGCCACGCTGATGAACAAGGGGCTCGAGATCATCGAAGCCCACCATCTGTTCGGAATCCCGCTCGACGACATATCGGTGACGATCCATCCCCAGAGCGCCGTCCACTCCTTCGTCGAGTTCGTCGACGGCTCGCTCAAGGCCCAGCTCGGCCGCCCCGACATGCGGCTTCCGATCGCCGTCGCGCTCGCCTATCCCGACCGGCTGCCGGAGGCCGTCCCGCCGACGGCGGTCGAAGAGCTCAGCGGTTTGACGTTCTACCGCGTCGATGAGGAGCGCTTCCCGAGCGTCCGCCTGGCGAGGCAGGCCGCCGTCCGCGGCGGCGGCCACCCGGCCGTTCTGAACGCCGCCAACGAGGAGGCGGTCAACGCGTTCCTCGCCCACCAGATCCCGTTCACCGGGATCGTGGCGTCGGTCGAGACGGCGCTCGGCGCCTTCGAAGGCTGCGGCGAGAGCCTCGACGAGATCCTCGAGGCCGATCGCTGGACGAGGGATTACATCCGAGAAACTTTCGGTAGCCTGAAGCCCTCATGAGCGGTCTTCTGGTCGTCGTCGGCATCGCCGGGATGTTCTTGCTTCTGATCGCGCCGCACGAGGCGGGTCACTTCGCGTTCGCGAAGCTGTTCAAGGTGCGCGTGATCGAGTTCTCGATCGGCGCCGGCACCAGGTTGTGGTCGATGACAAAGGACGGCACGGTCTACGCGATCCGGGCGCTGCCGATCCTGGGCTACGTGCGGATGGGCGGCATGGAGGCGGGGGAGTTCGACGATCCGAACGGGTTCCATCGCAAGCCGGCGTGGCAGCGGATCGTGATCCTGATCGCGGGCCCGGCGGCCAACTTCCTCGTCGCAATGATCATCGTCGCCGGAGTCGAGCTGACGCAGCTCAACAGCGACCCCGGCAAGATCTTCACCGTGCTGCCCGGGACGCCGGCAGCTGCCGCTGGGCTGCAGGCCGGAGACAGCGTCCGCTCGGTCAACGGTCAGCCCGTGAACCGAATCGGGCAGGTCAGAGACGCGGAGACGGCCGCTCCCGGCCAGTCGCTGGTGCTGACCGGGGTGCACCCCGACGGGCGTTCGTTCGACGTGACGGTGACACCGACCTGCAAGTCGTCCACCGATTGCCAGATCGGCATCGGCATGCCGCGCCGGCTCCTCTACTGGTACACCGCGGTGGGCGATGGGGTGACGTTTCCGTTCGCGGCCATCGGCGGCATCGTCTCCGGGCTGACGCAGCTCGTCACGGGTCAGGTCCCGGGCGGGATCCTCGGCCCGAACGGTGTGACCGGTCCGATCGGCATCGGCGACGTCGCGCAGCAGGCGGTGGGGCTCGGCCTCGACACCTATCTCGGCTTTGTCGCGTTGCTCTCGGTGGCGTTGGGATTCACGAACCTCCTCCCACTCCTCGCGCTCGACGGCGGCCGTGTCGTGGTCGTGCTGCTCGAGGTCGTGCGCCGCAAGCCGTTCAACCGGACGCTGGAGCTGAACGTCCAGCGCTTCGGCCTGGTCGCACTGCTGGCGATCGCCGTGTACATCAGCGCGCTCGACATCATCCGCATCGCGAGCGGCCAGTTCCCGGTGCTCCAGCGGTGAGCGGCGCACTGGTCGAGCGCCGGAAGTCGATTCCGGTGCGCGTGGGGTCGGTGGTCATCGGTGGCGCCGCACCGATCGCGGTCCAGACCATGACCAAGACCGACACACGCGACGTCAAGGCGACGGTGCGGCAGATCAACGAGCTGAAAGAGGCCGGGTGCGAGCTCGTCCGGCCCGCGGTTCCCGACAAGGAGGCGGCCGAAGCGCTCAAGGAGATCGTCCGGCAATCGCCGCTGCCGGTGATCGCCGACATCCACTACGACCACACGCTCGCGTTGATGGCGATCGAGGCCGGCGTGCACTGCCTGCGCCTCAACCCGGGCAACATCCCCGACCGGGACAAGGTCGTCAAGGTCGTGACCGCTGCGAAGGAACGTCAGATACCGTTCCGCATCGGCGTCAACGCGGGGTCGCTGCCGGAAGAGGTCCATAAGTCGCTGCGCGAGCAGCACCACATCGACCGCGACGACCGCGAGCGGACCGCGGACCGCATGGTCGAGGTCGCGCTCGGTCACTGCAAGATCCTGGAAGACCTCGATTACGGACCGGGCTTTATCAAGGTGTCGCTCAAGGCGACGGACGTGTGGACCAACATCCTTGCGAACCGCAAGTTCGCCGCGGCGCGGGCGTATCCGATCCATCTCGGCGTGACCGAATCTGGGCCGGTCGAGGCCGGCAGCATCCGCAGCGCCGTGGGGATGGGCGTCCTTCTGAGTGAAGGCATCGGCGACACGATCCGCGTCTCGCTCGCCACCTCCGATCCGCGCGAGGAGGTTCGGGTCGCGCACGAGATCCTCAAGACGCTGGCGTTCCGGCGCGAGTCGCCGACGCTGGTCGCGTGTCCCACGTGCGGCCGTCTCGAGTACGACATGGTGCCGACAGTCAAAGCAGTCGAGGCCCACATCGCGAGGCTGAAGGTGCCGATCACCGTCGCCGTCATGGGCTGCGTGGTAAATGGACCGGCCGAGGCGCGCCACGCCGACATCGGTGTCACGGGCGGTCGCGGCAAGGGCGTGATCTTCAAGAAAGGTACCCTTTACAAAACCGTGCCCCAGGAAGAGCTTCTGCCCGTGTTGCTTGCCGAGATCGATGCGATCGCGGCCGAGCACACTCCGGTCACTCCGGCTCAGCTCCCGAGCTAGCCCGGCGCGTCGCGGCGCGACCGGGCCCACCGACTGGATCTAATTACTTCAACGGGAGCTTTTTGACATGAAACAGGAAACCGAAGAGCAACAGGACTTCGTGAAAGAGGTCACCAAGATGTCGGACGACTTCGACCGCTGGTACACAGAGGTCGTCCGCAAAGCCGAGCTGGCCGATTGGTCCGGCGTGCGCGGCATGATGGTGGTTCGCCCCTATGGCTGGGCGATGTGGGAGGCGATCATGCGCGCCTTCGACGACATGATCAAAGAGAGCGGACACGAGAACTGGGCGTTCCCTCTCCTGATCCCCCGCGAGTTCCTGATGAAGGAGGCGGAGCACATCGAAGGCTTCGCGCCCGAGGTCGCGTGGGTGACGCGCGCCGGTGGTGCGATGGAGGAGCTCGAGGAGCCACTGGCCGTGAGGCCCACGTCCGAGACGATCATCGGTCCTCTCATCAAGCGTTACATCCAGAGCCACCGCGACCTGCCCAAGCTCACCAACCAGTGGAACAGCGTCGTCCGGTGGGAGATGCGCTCACGACTCTTCCTGCGCAGCCGCGAGTTCTGGTGGCAGGAAGGGCACACGTTCCACGCATCCGCGCAGGAGGCGATCGACGAGGCCGACATGATCCTCGGCTACTACCGCGCGATCGCCGAGGAATGGCTCGCGGTACCTGTGCTCGCCGGCCGCAAGTCACCCGCGGAAACGTTTCCCGGCGCGGTTCATACGCTCACCGTCGAAGGCTTGATGCGCGATGGGATCGCTTTGCAGATGGGGACGTCGCACTACTTCGGTCAGAACTTCGCCCGCGCCTACGACATCTCGTTCTCCAACAAAGAGAACGAGCGCGAGCTGTGCCACTCGACCTCGTGGGGCATCAGCACACGGCTCGTCGGCGCGCTGGTGATGGCGCACGGCGACGACTCAGGGCTGATCGTGCCTCCCAAGGTTGCTCCCATCCAGGTCATCGTCGTGCCGATCTTCCGCGACGACGAGAGCCAGCAAAAGGTGCGGCGGTTCATCGACACGTGGTCGGGCGAACTGAAGCACGCCGGCATCAGGCATCGCGTCGACTGGCGCGACGAACGCCCCGGCGACAAGTACGCGCATTGGGAGCTCAAGGGCGTGCCCATCAGGCTCAACGTCGGCGGGCGTGACGCCGACGCCGCGCAGGTCGAGATGGTCGACCGGCTCACGCGCAAGAAGGTCGCGCTGCCCGTCGAAGGCCTGGCCGAGCGTCTGCGCAAGGAGCTCGACGATTTCCAGGGCCGGCTCTACGAGCGGGCGGCTGCGTTCCAGCGCGACAACACGTACGAGCTGCGCACGCTCGACGAAGTCGTCGCGCATTTCCGGGAGAAGGGCGGTTTCGTGTGGACGGGCTGGTGCGGCGACACCGAGGAAGAGGCGCGCATCAAAACCGACGCAGGCGGCGTGACGATCCGCACAATCGACGAAGGCGCGAAGGTCAGCGGGAGCTGTGTGGTGTGCGACCGCCCGGCAAAGTTCCGGGTGTCGCTGGCGAAGGCCTACTAGGCACCGATCACCCCACGGATTGGCGCGCCTATCCGGGGGTTTCGGGCCGGCGAATGCCTGATAAAGGCGCCAAACGTGGGCGTCTGCTCACTAGGCGACCGGGTTCTCGAACGCCCCGACCGCGGGCGCGTCCGGATGCATCGACTTCTGCGGGATGACGGTGAGCTTCCCGCTCGCCACCGCGTCCATCACCGCCTCGGCGACGTCGGGGTGAAAGTGCGTCCCCGCGCCCTCGCGCACCTGCTCGACCGCCACCTCGAGCGACATGCCCTTGCGATAGGGCCTGTCCGACGTCATCGCGTCGATCGCGTCCGCCGCGGACACGATCCACGCGAACATCGGCAGCTCCTCGCCCTTCTTGCGGTCGGGGTATCCCTTGCCGTCGAACCGTTCGTGGTGCGACCGCACGATGACCAGCTCGTCGGTGAGCATCCGCAGCCCGCTGAGGATGTTGAACCCGACCGTCGTGTGGCTCTTCATCTTCTCGAACTCGTCGTGGGTGAGCTTGCCTGGCTTCTGCAGGACCGCGTCGGGGACGCCGATCTTGCCGATGTCGTGCAGTCGACCTCCGCGCTCGAGACGCACCCACGCCGCCTGATCGTGCGGCGCGTAGTGCATCTGCCGCGCGATGACGAGCGCGTATTGCGTCACGCGCTCCGAATGACCGGCGGTGTAGGGATCCCGCGCGTCGACGGCGTTGGCGAGCGCCTCGAGCGAAGCCAGGATGACCTCTTCGCGGTCCTGGAAAAGCCGCGCGTTGTCGATGGCGACGGCTGCCTGCGTCGCGAGCTCTGTGACCAGGTTGCGATGGTCTTCGGTGAATTCCTGACCCGTCTTGTAGTTCGCGAGGAACACGATTCCGAGGGGGTTGCCACGCAACGTGATCGGCACGCAGAGGACCGCCCGCGGGTTGAGGGCGGACTCGTCATGCGCCTTGGCAGGCATCGCTTCCATGACCGGCTCGCCGCTCTTCATCACCCTGTGACAGATTTCGCCGCCGATGCCCAGGGCGAGCCGCTCGGCGGTCAGGTGGTCGGTCCCGAAGCCGCCTTTCAAGACGAGCTTGCCATTGTCGTCGGCGAGCGCGAGGCATCCGATCTGCGCCGCCGAGGCTTTGGCCGCCCCCGCCAGCACCTGCTGCAGCACCTGGTTGAGATCCAGCGTCGACGTCGCGGCCTGCAGCGCCTCTTGCAGGTTGCGCAGCTCCCAGATGCTGCGCTCGTTCTTCTCGTAGAGCTCGGCGTTGCGCACCGCGACGACACCCTGGTTGGCGAGGGTTGCGAGAACGCGCTGGTCGTCGGTGGTCCATTCGCGCTTCTTGTCGTCGAACACCGATAGCGTGCCCCAGAGCTGTCCTTCCTCGAACATCGGCGTGCAGATGGCGGCCATCAGACCCGTGAGGTCAGGAGGCGACGCGAGCTCGTCCTGCCACGCCAGATCGCTCACGACCGTCGCGCGACCGCTCAGCATCGTCGCGCCGACGACCCCCTGCCCATTCTGAAACACGACGCCGGTCGGATCCGACCCCAGCCAGACGGCCATGATCGCGACCTGGTTGCCGTCACCATCCGTGCGCGTCAACATGCCCGCGGTGCCGTCGACGATGCGGATCGCGGCCTCGAGCGTCTTCTGCTCGAGTACGCGTGATCCCTGCGTGACGGTGGTCAACGCCGCAGAGACCTCGCCCAGCGCGTCGAGCGCGACATCCAGGCGCGACGCCTGACCGGAAACGACCTGCAGGATCCTCGAGTTCTCGACCGCCACGCCGGCCATCGAGCCAAGATCGTCCAGCGCGCCGATGTCTTGCTGGGTGAAGCCCGCGTTGCCGCGCCGCCCCAGGCACAGCGCGCCGATGACTCCGGACTTGCTGCGGATCGGGGCCAGCGCCTCGTTGACGGTCCCGCCGAGATGCTCGGGATGAAGCCCGCTGAAGATCCCCTCGTCCTCGGTCACGAGATTGCGCAGCATCGTCTCCCCGTCATGCACGCGCGCCAGCGGACCGTCGATGGGCTCGGGCGCCGATGTCGTTCCATCGACGACGACGTACGTATGGTCGGGATGGAAAATCAGGGCACGTCCGGCGTCGTAGCGAATGACTTCGGAACCGCGGCCGAGCACGAGCTCGAGAACCTCGTTCATGTTCTTGCCGGAAGCTTCCTTGACGAGCTCGTTCATCAGCGAGTACCGCGCCGACTCCTGGCGGGTCAGCGCCACCAGCTGCGCGCTCGCCACCTGCTCGCCCGCCCTCGCCGCGAGGGTCGTCGCCAGCCGCCTGTCGTCGTCGCTGAAGCCGGCGCCGGTGCGGCCCAGGACCAGCAAGCCCCCGACGTGGTCCCCGATCGGTATGGGCACCGCGATCAGGCCGCGGAGATGGAAGTCGTCCGGAAGAAAGCTGATGAGCTCGACCAGCGGACTCTCGTCCGCGGCGCTGAACGCATTCCTGCCCTCGATCGCCAGCAGCAGCGGTCCGCTTGTGCCGTGCGGCCGGTTGACCGCCTGAGGCCTGAGCCGGTCGACCCCGAGGCCCGGTGGTTGGGGAACGAAACGCCGGCCGTCGGCCGAGAGGAGATAGCAGCAAGCGACGTCCGCGCCGACGCTGGCCGCGATCGCCGCGGTGATCGCGGCGGTGTCGCCGGGCCTGGTGCCGTTCAGATCAGAGGTGGCCGCTACGAAGGCCTGGTGCTTCTGTCCGAGAGACGCATTGAGGGCCCGCACCTCCGCCTCCCGCTTCTCCGCCTCGCCGGCATAGCCGTGGTAGACCATTGCCGCCAGAACCCCGCCGACGGCGAGCAGCACCAGCCCTCCAATCTCAATGGGGAGGCCGGCCATGCCCGAGCTCAGCTGCCCGACCGCGAGCGCCAGGATCAGCGAAACCGCTCCGAGACCCGCGGCGACTCGCCATCTGTGAAACAGGGCGCCGCTCGCCAGCGCCAGGCCACCTGCGGCCGCCCCCAGGGCGAGACCAAGGCCATCCCGACCGGCCGCCGTCAGCGTCGCGCCGGCCAGCACCAGCACACCGCCGGCGACCGCAAATCCGAGCCGGACCGCCCGCTTTGAACTCACTCTAGGCGGCGTGTAAGTCTAGGTTTGAGTACGCCGGGGGAAGCTAGATAGCGAATCTAAACTTCATGGCACCCCCGAAATGACGGTTTCCGAACTCCTCCGCGTCGCCGACCACCTCGACCCGGCGGGCCAGGTGATGGTCCGCAAGGCCTACGACCGGGCGGCGATGGCGCACAGCGGTCAGCACCGCCTGTCAGGCGAGGACTACGTCAACCACCCGCTCGAGGTGGCGGCGATCCTGGCCGACCTGGAGCTGGACGCCGAGACGATCGCGGCGGCCCTGCTCCACGACACGGTCGAGGACACCAACCTGACCGCCGACGAGGTCAAAAAGGAGTTCGGTCCGGAGGTTGCGCGGCTGGTCGACGGCGTCACGAAGCTGGGGCGGATCAGCCTCCGCACCGACCAGCAGCAGCAGGCTGAAAACATCCGGAAGATGATGGTCGCGATGGCGGAGGACCTTCGGGTGGTCCTCATCAAGCTCGCCGATCGCCTGCACAACATGCGCACGCTGGCGCCGCTCGCCGAGCCGAAGCGCCGGAAGATCTCACGCGAGACCCTCGACATCTACGCGCCGCTGGCCCACCGCCTCGGGATCGGGCAGATCAAGTGGGAGCTCGAAGACCTCGCATTCCGCAACCTCGAGCCGGACGCGTACGAGGACGTCGTCAAGCGCATCGCCCGCAAGCGCCACGACCGGGAGACGCTGGTCTCCGACCTGCGCGAGATCCTGGCCCGAGAGCTCGAGAAAGTGGGCATCCAGGCGGACATCACCGGCCGCCCCAAACACATCTACTCGGTCTGGCAGAAGATGACCAAGGAAGCCAAGGACTTCTCCGAGATCTACGACCTCTCGGCAATGCGCGTCATGGTCGACTCCGTGCGCGACTGCTACGGCGTTCTTGGGGTCGTGCACTCGCTGTGGAAGCCCATGCCAGGGCGGTTCAAGGACTACATCGCGATGCCGAAGTCGAACGGCTACCAATCGCTCCACACGACTGTCATCACGCACACCGGCGAGCCGATCGAGATCCAGATCCGCACGCACGAGATGCACCGGGTCGCGGAGTTTGGCGTGGCGGCCCACTGGACCTACAAGGAAGGCGGGAAGGACGCGAGCTTCGATCAGAAGCTCTCGTGGCTGCGCAGCCTGCTCGAATGGCAGAGCGAGGTGGGGGACGCCGAAGCGTTCCTCAGCGGCGTCAAGGTCGACCTGTTCCAGGACGAGGTCTATGTCTTCACGCCGCGCGGCGACGTGATCAATCTGCCCACCGGCTCGACGCCTGTCGACTTCGCGTACCGCATCCACACCGAGGTCGGCCATCGCTGCATCGGCGCGAAGGTCAACGGCCGCATGGTGCCGCTCGACTACGCGCTTCAGAACGGCGAGATCGTCGAGGTCCTCACGTCCAAGGGTCCTCACGGGCCGAGCCGCGACTGTCTGAACTTCGTCAAGAGCGCGTCGGCGAAGGAGCGGATCCGCAAGTGGTTCAAGAGCCAGACGCGCGAGGAGAATGTCGCCAAGGGTCGCGACCTCCTCGACAAGGAGCTGCACCGCATGCATCGCGTCAGCCTCGCGGACCTTCCCGAAGCCAAGCTCCTCGACATCGCAAACCTGCACAAGTTCGCCGGGGTCGATGACTTCATGGCGGCGATCGGGTACGGCGATCTCTCGCCGCACGCCGTGGTGATGCGCATGGCGCTCAACCTCGAGGTGCCCGGTGGCGACCTCCGCACGATCCCGCTGATCCCGCAGGTCCAGCCGTCGCCACGGGTCCTGGTGCGCGGTGAGAAGGGGATTCTCACGAGTGTCGCGACG
This sequence comes from Candidatus Dormiibacterota bacterium, assembly GCA_035717165.1. Classification (GTDB taxonomy): domain Bacteria; phylum Chloroflexota; class Dormibacteria; order Dormibacterales; family Dormibacteraceae; genus 40CM-4-65-16. The sequence goes on along the minus strand of DASTIX010000169.1, from coordinate 18,885 downwards.
TGCTGCCAGCCGGTGCCCGGCGATGCGATCGTCGGATACATCACGCGTGGCCGCGGCGTCACCGTGCACCGCGCCGACTGCATCAACGCGGTCAATTCGCAGGACTCGGCGCGCGTCGTACCCGTGGATTGGGAGTCCGACGCGACCCACCTCTATCCGGTGGCGATAAAGATCGAGGCGTGGGACCGCCAGGGGCTGATGCGCGACATCGCGACTGTCGTCGCGGAGAACCGGGTCAACATGTCCGCGCTGGAAGTGCACGTCTATGACGACAAGACCGCGGTGGTTTCAGCGACTGTCGAGATCGATTCGCTCGCTCAGCTCTCGCGCCTCATGGAAAAGCTCGAAGGCGTGAAGGACGTCCACACGGTCGCGCGCGAAGCGTCTTGATGGCTGTTCGCGTCGAAGTCACCGCGGACCGCCGTTTCGGCACCAACTCTTATCTCGTCGAAGACGAAGAGACACACGATGCGGTGGTCATCGACGCCAACCTGGAACCGGATCTCGTGATCGACGTGGCGAAGGAGCGCTCCGCCAACGTGCGCGCGATCGTCCTGACGCATACGGACCTCGACCACATCGCCGGCCTGCACGAGCTCCGCGAGGCGTTCGGTGACGTGCCGATCGCGGTGCATGGTCACGAGCGGGAGGTCGTCGAGAGCGGCAAGCCGCTGCGCCGCGAGTTCGGTCCGTTGGCGACGCAGCTCGGGAATATCGAGAACCTCGTCGAAGGCGAAAGCTATCGGGCGGGATCGCTGGCGTTCGAGGTACTCCACACGCCGGGGCACAGCCCAGGCGGTGTGTCACTGAAGATCGACGGCTTCGTGTTCACCGGCGACGCGCTGTTCGCAAGCTCGATCGGGCGCTCGGACTTCGCCAACTCCGATGGCGCCGCGTTGATCGACGGCATCAAGGCCAAGCTGCTGACTCTGCCGGACGACACGATCGTCTACAGCGGCCACGGGCCCGCGACCACGATCGGCCGCGAGCGGAGGACGAACCCCTTCCTTACCTGAATACCCCGCGATGGTCCGGACCATCCACGTATCCCCGCCCGCGAGATCGGTCGTTTGTCCGGACTAACGCGCTATTTCGCGTTCAGCGTCAGGACGACGATCAACGCCGGGCCGAGCAGGATCAGCCACAGCGTCGGGAACACGCAGCCGACGGTCGGCAGCAGGATCTTCAGCGACGCGCGGGCTGCCTCGGTGCGAATCTTCAACCGGCGCTTGACGCGCATCTGGGCCGCGTGCGCCGAGATCGTGCGGGCAACTGGGACGCCCGTCTTCTCGGCGTAAAGAATCCCGCGGACCAGAGACGAGAAGTCCTCGATCCCGGTCGCGCGCGCCATGTCGTCGAGCGCCTCGGCGCGTGGGCGTCCGAGCTGAATCTCCCGCAGCGCTCGGGCCACGAGCAGCGTGAGCGAATCGTCCTGGTGGCGCACGAGCTGCTCGAGCGCCCGGTCGAGGCCGAGCCCTGCCTCCATGCTTATCGCGACGACGTCGAGGGCGTTCGGCAGCGAGGCTTCGAGCTCGGCGCGCCGGTCGCGCACGAGCTGGTCGAGCCAGATCACGGGCAGCCAGAAGCCGACGGCGACTCCAGCCACCAGCGCCACGCCGATGGCGATCGGCGTTCCGAGGAAGATTCCGATCGCCGTGCCGACGGCGCCGAGCGCGGCCGCGGCCGCGATGCGAAGCGTCTGCACGCCGGCGGGATCGAGGTTGAGAGGATTTCCGACGAAGTCCAGCTGGCGCCGGAAATTGGCCGCCTGCGCCTCGGGCGTAAGGCGCATGGCCTGGCGCTCGAACCATCTCCGGAAAGGTCCAAAGAGGCGCTCGCGGAGCGGCTTCTCGAGCTCGAGCTCCACCGCGCTCTGGCCGAGACCGACCTCCTGCCGCGCGAGCCGCTCTCGGGCGAGTGTCGCCGGATCGACCGAGCGGGAAGCGATCACGCCCATCGTCAGAAGGTATGCGCCGAGTGCCGCGGCGATGCCGATGACGATGGGGAGCGTGCTCATGCGATGGCGGTCAGCCGCCGGATGATGACGTTGCCGACGAAAAGGAACAGTGCCGCGAGCGCGAGCATGAACCAACCAAGTGGGTTCGTGACCATCGGGCGGAAGTAGTCCTGCACGATGAAGTACAGAAGAACCGCCGCGACGATCGGCAGCAGCGTGATGATCAACGCGGTCGCACGCGATTGCGCGGTCGCGGCATTGACCTCCGCGCGCATCTCTTCGCGCTGACGCATGGTGTCGGCGAGCGTCACGAGAATCGCGGCGAGGTCCCCTCCGACCGAGCGCTGGATCGTGATCACCATGACCATCAGCTTCAGGTCGTTGCTGCCGATGCGCCGCACCATGTTGTTGAGCGCGCTCTCGACCGATGCCCCGAGCTCGACCTCACGTCGCGCCAGCGCAAACTCGTCAGACATCGGCGGCGCCGCGTTGTCGGTTACCGACGTCAGCGACTGGGCGACCGATTGGCCAGCCTTCATCGAGTTGGCGATAAGCTCCATCGCCCGCGGCAGCTGCGCGTCGAACAGGCGCAGCCGATGGCCGCGCCGGTTGCGCAGGTAGAAGGCGGGGAGGAGGTAGCCGATGACCCCGAGGACGATGAACTCGAGGCCGATGCCGAAACGCAGGAGTCCGATGACGGCGAATACCAGAGCGAACGCTCCCTGGATGATCCGGAACTCATAAGGCCGCAGCTCGAGGTCGGCGCTGGTCAGCTCGCGCTGCAGGCGTGTCGTCTGCTGGTCGGCCGCGATCCACGCCGGTGTACCGGTTGGCTCGAAGCGCCGGCGCAATTGCTCCCTGACGTCGGCCAGCGTGCGGTACGACGCTCGCACCTGCTGCTCGGGGCTGGCGCTCTGCTGGGAACGCACGAGACCGAAAACCACCAGGCCGACTCCGATCGCCGCGGCGACCGCGACGAGGATGACTACCGTGCCCATGTCATCTGGGGGTCTAGTGGGTCGTGAAGTGCCAGCGCGCATCGACGTCGCGCGGCCCGACCCCTCCAGCGGCCGAGACGCCGGGGCACTTCGAGTCCGCGGCGGTGGGCAGGGTCCCGTAGTCCGTGTAGGACTCGAGCTCGTACTTCATGGTCGCGTTGTTCAGCAGCCAGAAGAGGTACTCCGAGTCGCACGCAGTCATCAGCACCGTGAGACTGCTCGTCAACGTGCCCGCCGCCGAGGACGAGGTGCCGCTCGACGAAGGGCCGACGCGCAGCACGTCGACGTCGCGAAACACCGTGCGCACGACCGAAGCTCCGGGGTTCTGGCCGAACTGCGACGTGTTGGTCGTCGCGAGCATCGTGATGCGGTCGCCAACCTGGACGTATCCGCCCACGCCGGTCTGCTCGCTGGTCGGGATCGTGACCGCGATCCACCCCTCGGGGATCGGCAGATACGCGACGTCGCTCGTGCTCAGCAGGTCGCCCGCAGGCGCCACGAGGTTGCTCGTGATCGGGCTCCCGGCGGGGATGTCGACCCGAGCGCCCTTACCCGCCACGTCCTTGACCACGGTGAAGACCTGCGGCGGAGCGGGGTTGAAGTTCGAAATCGTGAGGTCGGAGGCCTGGATCAAGGTGCGGGCCTTGATGTCGTGGCTCGCCACCACGACTCGGACCCCGCTCGTGCTTCCCTGGATCGAGGGGAGGATCGCGATCCCGGCGGCGGTCACGAAAGCCAGCACGGCAAGGACCGCGCCGACCACGATGTAGAGGCGGCCGCCACGGCGGCGCGTGAGGGCGGAGGTGGCTATCGACACAGGTGCGCGCGCAAGCCTCGCAAAAAGGACGCCCTAAAGCAACTCATTCGACAAGAACCGCTTCGACGAGAGCCGTGCTGATCCCGTAGTCGCCGCCCAGCGAGGTCCCCGCGCCGGCGCTCGCCGAGATCGTCAGCGATCCGCAGTAGACGGTCCCCGAGATCATGCTGCCGCCGTTGGCGGTGTAGGAACAGGCCCCGGACCAGTACACCGAACCGAGCGTCCAGGCCTCCTCGACGGTCCCGGTCAGCGCGATCTGCCCGGTGTTCGTGGCGGGCGCCCAGAGAAGGAGGTTCCAGCAAGCCCGGTCCCCGGTGGGACACCAGGTCGATCCGCTGCACCCGACATCGCCGGCCGGAGCCGAGTTGCATGGGGCGGCGAACCACTCGTAGCCGAGACCGGCCGGGTCGGCTGGCCCGCCGGGGCACGCGTCGACCGAGCAGGGATCCGAACCGAACGAGCACGTCGAAGCCGTGCATGCGGCGCCGCCGCCCGGCGCGCATGTCCCGGTCGAGAACCCCGCGGCGTTGACGAACTCGATCGTCACGTCGCGGGCCAGCAGCGTGCCGCCGTTGAGGCAGATCCCTCCGCCGCCGGCGAAACCTGACCCGTTGAAGTAGTAGAAGCCCGGATCGAGGACCGCGCCGGTGTTGGTCGCAGCCGGCTTGAAAGCCGCAATCACGAGCGACCACGGCGTCGCCGGGTTGCCGGTGACCGTCTCGCTGTCGATGCCGGGCGGCAGGTCGACTCGATACTCGCTCGCAAAGCCGTTGGCGGTGTCGGCGGTCGCGCCGGTCCAGCCGGCGCCGGGCGCAAACGTCTGGCCGCCCACGCCCTTGCTGAATCCGTCGGCTGTGATCACCAGCTCACCACGCGAAGCGGTAGCTCCGCTGGTCGACACCGTGGCGCTGGTCGAAGACGCTGTCAGCGACGATCCGGACTGGTCTAGCGGGGATACAGTCGCCGCGCCGTTCCACTCCGTCATCTCGGCGTCGCAGTTGATGTTCGCCGGGTTGATGGTCCAGGTCGCGCTCGAGGTCGCCGGGGCGTTGGGGTAGTACCAGATCTCGGTCCGGCCCGATCCTGCTTGGTTGACCTCCCCCGCCTGGACCCAGTTCGCCGGCGCCTGGAACCGGTTGGGGGTCGTGAGGCAATTGAGCGTCGCCACGAGCAGGTTGCCCGCGGTGCTCGGCGAGGCCAGCGTCGGTGTGACGAAGTGCGTCACGGGACCGATGCGCGAACCGACCTGCTTGTTGGTGATCCCCGTCGAGAAGCTGTTGAGGTCGAGGTAGCCGTAACAGCTCGGCTTGAAGTGATAGAAGCCGTTCGCGTCCGGGGCGGCCGGCGACGGGCCAAGCCCGGTGCCGACCGGCGTGGCACCTGCCTTGATGACCGGATACACCCCGGCGGCCGTGCATGCGGATCCGAGCGCGCCGCCGCCGCTGTTGCGCAGCGTGGCGATCGCCGCGGGGTCGGCGTTCGGTTCTGGGGGAAGCGCGGTGGAGACGGGGGGAACCGGCTGTGCGCCGGAGCCCGCGGCGCAAGGATTGGGATTGATCGCAGCGTCACCGGCGGAGAGGAACGCGCTCGTGCCGCCGGCGCCGCAGGTCACGGCATTGTGGCCCGACACCTCGAACCCATCCGTGCAGAGGGCGTTGGTCGAGCCGGAGTTGCCGCCTGCGACGCACGAACCGCCGCCACCGACCCACGTCTGCCCGTTGGCGTACACGGACACGTTGCCGAGGTCGGAGTACGTGCTCGACGCCGCATCGAACCGCTGGTGCGCGTAGATGGCGCAGCCGCCGCTGAGGGTGATCGCATTCGACGCGATCACGCTGCCCGTCACGTTGAACTGACCGCCGGTGCACGACAGCGTGTTCGCTGTGATCGCTGCGGTCGAGCTGTTGAGCTGCACGCCGACCGCGCGCCTCGTGACGTTCGTGTTGGCGGCACCCATGTAATTGCCGAACGAGATAGGCAGCGACGCGGTGAGGACGACCTCGACCTGCTGCTGATGCGTGCGGTAGGGGTAATGGATCGTCTCGGTGACGTTGCCCGAGAACGTGTCGGTGCCGGTGTAACCGGCTGCGCAGGATCCCGCGCCGATGCTCAGCGAACCGGTGCGTGTCCGCTGCGTCGCGACGAAGTTGTCGGCCTCCGTCATCACGGTCGTGACCGACCCGGCGCTGCAGCCGACGCCGATCTTCATCGCTGCGTCGAGCGCGGCCTGATCCGACAGCTGCTGCAGCTGGTTGCGCTGCCACTCCACCGAGCCCGCGAGCAGGACGAGCGCCGCCGCTCCGATGAGGGCGATCAGCCACACCGCGACGATCACAAGCACCTGACCGGACTGCTCTTCCCTCCGGCGCATCAGTACTCCAGCCGCTCGACCGACTGCGAGTCGAACGTGAGCGTGCCGGGAATCCCCAGCAGCTGGTTGAGCACCGGCTTCCATTGCAGCTTCAGGTCGACGACGACCAGCTGATGACCTGTCGTGCGCACCGCCGCACCGCTGGCGCCGGCACAGGTCGGACAGCTCCAGCGTGGATTGGGATTCCCGCCGGTCGAATCGAGCTCGTAGACGAAGACGTAAACGGTGCTCGCGTTGATCGCCCCGTTGAGGGAGATCGTCCCCGGCTGCAGCGGGTTCACGTTCGCGACGTATGTGCCGTACGACGGCGGGCTAGAGATCGCCGTGGAGTCCTGGTACACGACGTTCATGCCGAGTGGGTCGAGCTGGTGCGCGCCGTTGGTGAGCGGACCCAGGCTGCACGGCGTGGTGAGCTTGGTGCAGGTCGGGGGCAGCGTGTTCGAGCCGCTGTAGTAAGACAGCACCGCCTGCCGCGCCATGTCGCGCGAGGCGCCCTGGAGCATCGTGTAGATCAACAGGCCGCGGCCGAGATCGACAGTGGCGCCGATGAGCAGGAAGACGACGGGCGCGATGAGCGCGAACTCGAGAAGCGCCTGGCCGGATCCGCGGCGCCTCACCACGACGTGGTGGCGCGACTCGATCCCGAGATCGTGATCCCGCCTCCAAGCACGTTGAGGTCGCTGAAGCCGTAGTACACGTAGACGTCGACCTCCGACTGGTAGAGCGTCTGCACCGAGCCGGTGCAGTTGGCGGACGACCCGCAGTAAACGGCGACCACCGCCTGTCCGGCGACGGGCTTGGTGTAGTCGACGCCCGCGACGAATGGCGGTGCGTGATTGACCTGCGTCGGGCAGACGACGTTGGCCGTGACGGCGGCGAGGTCGGCTGTGACGACGCTGCACATCGACGCCAGCCCGGGACCGTTGGTCGTGGTCGTCTTGCCTGCGACATACCGCGCTGCGTCTCGGGCGGCGTCGGACGTTTCGACCGCGAACGAGTACCCGCGACCGAGCTCGAGCACTCCGGCGATCAGGACGATGAGGATGGGAAGGGCGAGGGCCAGCTCGACGAGGGCCTGTCCCTTCCTTCTTCTATTGCTGTCCATCGAGCTTGAGGCTGGAGAGGATGACCTTCGCTATCTCCGCGCTGCCGCGAGACACGGCGGACGAAGGATCGTGCTGCGTCACCAATCCGCCGGCGAGCGTCGAGTCTTCAGGTCGCGAGTCGTCGAAACCGACGACGACCGACATCTTGCGACCGAGGATCGATTCCACGGCGGCACGGTCGAGCGGGGGATGGGGGGAGCGCTGGTTGAGCACCAGCTCGACCTTGTTGTCGGGCACGTTCATGATGTCGCGAAAGATCGCGAGCTCGCGCCGGGCATCCGTCATCGCTGCGATTTCGGGTGGGACCACCACGACCAGGCATTCGGCGCGCTCGATCACGGTGAGCGCCGCCTCACCGAGCGAGGTGCCGAGGTCGACGACGACCAACTTGTGCCAGCCGATCACTGTGTCAAGAACGCGGCCGGTCAGCTCTCCGTTCAAGGTGTCGACCTCTTCGGGACGTAGTGTCGCGGGAAGCACGCCCATCCCCGCGCGGTGGTTGACGATGTTGCCGCGGATCGCGGTCTGGAAGTCGGCCTGGGCAGCCCTGGACGCGCTGACGATCGAGCCCGTGGCGATCAGGTCGGCGAAGAGCACGGCGTGGCCGAATGGAGCCGCGAGATCGACCAGCAGGACCTGGCGCGGAAACGCCCGCGCGAGAGCCGCCGCCGTGTTGACCGCGAGCGTCGACGTGCCTGCGCCGCCTTTGGCAGAGAAAAAAGCCACGATCGGCGCGCCAATCCGCGATTCGGTCTGGGCAGCCGTCGCTGCGGCCGCCGTCAACTCCTGGTCCCACAGCCGGTCCAGCATCATCGCCACCTTCTCGACGTTCGGCCCAAGCCCTTCGAGCAGGCCGTCACGGTCGAGGGTCAGGAGGCTCGCATCGGTCAGGCCGTAAATGCCGGCGACGTATTTGGTGCCTTCGCGCGCGGCCGGGAGGACCACCAGGTCGCCGGGCGCCGGACGCCGGGTCATCAGGACTCGCCCGGACGTGTCGGCGATCGACACCTCGACGTGGCCGGACTCGAGGAAGACGACGCCGTCACCTCCTTCGCCGCTCAGTCGCAGCGTGTCGCGGGCCCGCAAGGCGACGGAGCGCATCCTTCTGGCGACAGCTCGGAGCACGCCGTCGCTCAGGTCCGCGAAGACGGCCGACATCTCCAGCGCCCGAATTCGCCCGGCGAGGGCGGACGGGGCCTGGTCTCCGGTAGGCTCGCTTCGGCTACCGCCCACCTGGCGTGACTCTTCCTCCCGCGCCCGCTGTAAGGCTTCTGGAGCCTCAGGGGCGGTCAAAACGCCGATACTGTAGCGACCCCTCCAGAAAATGGACCCTTCGCTTCGCAGCAATGGCTCAAATACCAGGCCGGCCACGCCCACCCGGCCGCCGGCTGCCTCACGTTCTCGGGTCGCCGGACGCATTGACCGCGTGCTTAACACGGCCCTGGCAGGTGAGAAGGCAGCAGTCCTCAACGTCACCGCGCCGGAGCTGCTCGCAGAGCCTGAGGCGGTCGCCAGGGCGATAACCGGCGTGCTTGACCGCCCGGGGTCGGGCGTCATGGCGCACTGGATGGTGCACGAGCTGCTGCGGCGCTCGGCGCTTTACGACGTACTGCTCGACTCGCTGTCGAGCCCGGACGCAAAGACACGCGCCGCGGCCGCTCGGATTTGCGGCGCCGCGCGCCTCGCCGAGGCGACCCTGTGGATCGCCGACCTCGTCCACGATCGGGAGCTGGGCGTCCGTGAGGCGGCGGTCAGCTCCCTCGCGATGCTCGGCGGACGCCGGGCGGTGGAACAGCTGATGGCCCAGGCGGACACGATCCCGCTCCATCGCCTTGCCATCGCCCTTGCGAGGGCTGCATCCGACGTGGACATCGAGGCGCTGATGCGCCAGCCCGCGAGCGAAAAGGCCGCGATTGCGACCGTGCTCGCGTGCGGCCTGCGTCACGACGTGCTTCGGATCCCGCCGTTGCTGGGCATCGCGCACGACAGGCGGTGGCCCAAGCCGGTGCGCCTGGCTGCCTGCAAGGCGCTTGCGATCATCGGCGACCGCTCCGCCGCCGACGGGTTGCACCGCCTTGCCGAAAAGGAGTCGGACCCTGAGATGCAGAGGGCGGCGACTCGCGCGCACAAGCGGGTGCTGCGGCGTGCGGTGGGGCGGTCGCGATGAAGCTCTCGGAGCGCTTCGACCGCCGCTATCAGCAAAGCCCGGCGACGACGCAGGCGCCGGTCGCCTCGCCCAACGAGACGGTCGATGTTCGGGCCACGCCACCCGACGGTACCCCAAGCATCGCGCCGCCCGAAAGGCGAGGCGCGGTGCGTGAACCGATCACAGCCGAGGTACAGACGCTCGACGCCGAGCGGCGGTCGGTCGAAGCACCAGCGGTCCTCAGCCCGGCGCTTGCCGCGGCAAAGGCCGAGATCCACGCCGACCTGCTCCGCCGTCACGCGGCGGCCATCGACATCACCAACCGGGCCGGGATCCGTCGCCTGCTGCTGCAGCTCACCGAGGACCACTTCCGCAACAAGCCGCCCGCGGCGCTCGTCACCGCCGCGGACCGTGAGCGCCTCGTCGACATCCTCTTCGACGAGGTAATCGGACTCGGTCCGCTCGAGGCGCCGCTGCGCGACCCCGACATCACCGAGATCATGGTCAACCGCCCCGAGCAGATCTTCGTCGAGCGGCGTGGTCGCATCGAGCTCACCAATCTCGCCTTCGAGGACGAGGCAAGCCTGCGCCGTGTGATCGACCGCATCGTCTCGACCATCGGCCGGCGCGTCGACGAGTCGGAGCCGATGTGTGACGCGCGACTCAAGGACGGCTCGCGTGTCAACGTCGTGATTCCGCCGGTTGCGATCTACGGGCCTTGTTTGACGATCCGCAAGTTCGGACGTGAGGTGCTCACGCCTGAGCGCATCGTGTCGAGCGGCGGATCGAGCGAGGCGATCCTCGAGTACTTGCAGGCGGCGGTGCAGACGCGGCTCAACATCATCGTCTCGGGTGGCACCGGCTCGGGCAAGACGACCTTGCTGAACGTGCTGTCTGGTTTCATCCCGCCGAACGAGCGCATCGTCACTTGCGAGGACGCGGCCGAGCTGCGGCTGCGCCAGGTCCACGTGATCAGCCTCGAGTCCAAGCCGGCGAACGTCGAGGGGCGCGGACAGATCACCATTCGCGAGCTCGTGCGCAACGCACTACGCATGCGACCCGACCGCATCATCGTCGGGGAGGTGCGCGGTGGCGAGGCGCTGGACATGCTGCAGGCGATGAACACCGGGCACGACGGCTCGATGAGCACCGTGCACGCGAACAACGGTCGCGACGCGATCAGCCGCCTCGAGACCCTTGTGCTCCTCGCCGGCACCGAGCTGCCGTCACGAGCGATCCGCGGCCAGATCGCCTCCGCGATCAACATCGTCGTCCAGACCGAGCGGCTGCGCGGCGGGTCGCGCAAGATCGTCAGCGTCGCCGAGGTGCAGGGAATCGTCGACGGAGAGATAGCGATGCAGGAAGTCTTCACGTTCCGCCAGGTCGCGGTCACGCCCGACGGTCGCGCGGTGGGCTACCACACGGCTACGGGTGCGCGCTCCATATTCCAGGCGCACTTCCAGACCAACGGCGTCGAGCTGCCTGCGCAAATGTTCACGCAGACCACACAACCACCCATGGAGCAGCTCTCCTGATGGACGACCTCACCAAGCTAGGGCCGCAACCACCGCAGGAGAGCCAGAACGGTCATCACCGGCTGATCGAGATCGACGCCGAGCTCCTCGCCGACGTCGGGCACCAGCTTCGCAACCAGCTCAACGCGGTGGTGGGAGCGGCAGGGTTGCTCATGACAGGCGCCGAAACGAGCGAGGAGCGCGACCTGGCCGCGATCATCGAGACAGGCGCGGAGCAGGTCTCGCGCATCGTCGACGAGTTCATGGACTTCGCGACGATCGAAGGCGGCGACTTCGAGCTCGCGCTTCATCCGTTCGACGTGCGGTCAGCAGTCGAGAGCTGCCTCGCGCTGATCTCCGAGGCGGCCGGCGGGAAAGGTCTCGACGTTTCATTCAACGCGGCGCCCGATGTGCCGACCGTCGTCATCGGCGACTCACGCCGGCTCGAGCAGATCCTCGTCACGCTCCTGCATGGGGCCGTCGACCGCACCTATCGCGGCGGAATCGGCATCGAGCTCGGCTGCGAGGATCGAGGAGGCCTGCTCGCGCTGCACTTCAAGATCCGCGACACCGGACGCGGCGTGCCCGCGCGAATCCTTCGCGGCGGGCTTGATGGAGTGACCGGTCCATACGACAAGCTCGAGCCCGGCGACCGTCTCGCGGTGCTCAGCCTGCACACGACCAAGCACCTCGTCGAGATGATGGACGGAGAGCTGCGTGTCGAGCAGGGCGGGGTGGAGGCGGGTCCTGATGCAGGGACGACGTTCGACTTCACCGTTCTCGCCGAGACGCTGCCCGGTGGGGTGGCGACGACGCAGCTCACCCTCGAGTCGATGCGTGTGCTCGTGGTCGCGTCTGATCCCACCGAGAAGCGGCTGCTCACGCTGCAGGTCGAGCAGTGGGGCGCCAACGCAACGGCCGTCCTCCCGGACGAGGCCCTCCACGCGCTGCAGGTCGGCCGGCCCTTCGACATCGCGCTGGTCGAACACCATCCGCCGTACGTGGACGGCCTCGAGATATCGCAGGGCATGCGCGCGATGCGGCGCGCCGACCAGATGCCGATCGTGCTGATCGCATCGTTCCCGCCGAGCGCATCCGAAACGGAAGCTGCCGACAGCGGCGTGATCCAGGCAACGCTGACCAAGCCCGTGCCTGCGCGGACGCTGCACGACGTGATGATGCAGGTCGGCGGACGCGGCGCCCAGGCCGAGCCGAACCGCACCGCGCCGGTCGAACCCGGAACGCTGCGGGTGTTGATCGCCGACGACAACGCGTTGAACCAGACGCTGCTCAAGCGCCTTGTCGGCAAGCTCGGGCATTCCGTCGACGTCGTTTCGACCGGACGCGAGGCCGTCGCCGCCGTGGCGCAGCAGCCCTACGACGCGGTGCTGATGGACGTGCTCATGCCCGAGATGGACGGACTCGCCGCCGCCGAAGCGATCTGCCGTCGCTGGCCACGCGGAAACCGGCCGAGGCTCATCGCGCTGACGGCGCTTGCCGGCCCAGGCGACCAGGAGCGCTGCCTCCGCGCCGGTTTCGACGATTACATGAGCAAGCCGGTCAGGCTGGAGGCGCTCACGGAGTCGCTGAAGGCGGCCGAGGGCTACCGCGCGAACCGCGAGCGCAACGGGCTCTAGCTCCGGCCTCCCAACCCCCGGATTGGCGCGCCTATCCGGGCACTTCGCGGTCGCAAAACCCTGATATCGGGGACAAACCGCGGCTCAGCCGCGAAGGCGGCTGTCCAGACGGTCCTCGCGCGTCAGGCGCCGGCCGGCACGCGCTTCGAGGTAGACGACGATGATCACGATCATCCCGCCGAGCACCATCAGCCCTCCGAGCGCCTCGGCATCGGCGCCGGTGGGCTGCGTGATGATCTGCACCATCGCGGCGCCGAAGACGAGGATGTAGCTCAGGCCGAGGAGTCGCACGCGTGGCGCGACGGCGACGTTGTCCTCGCCGCGCCAGGGCCGCTTGCCGATGATGAGCAGGTAAGCGCCGGTGAGAAGGGCGAGGCCGGCGAGCACGAGAGAGGCTAGCTGGACGTAGGCCGTGGTCATGGGATCCGGCGCGAGAGTTTAACCGGGGATCGAGCGATTCTTACAATCGGAAACTCAATGCGCCGCTCCGAACCGATAAAGGCCGTACGCGGAGTCCGCGACATCCTGCCTGCGGAGCTGCCGATCTGGCGTGCCGCCGAGCAGGCCGCGCGCGACGTTTCGCACAGGTTCGGCTACGAGGAGATCGTCACGCCCGTGCTCGAGCACGCCGAGCTGATCGAGCGAGTGGGCGAAGACACCGACGCCGTGGCCAAAGAGCTGTATCGCTTCGACGACCGGGGCGGCCGCAACCTCGCGCTGCGCCCGGAGGCGACCGCCGGTGTGGTTCGTGCTTACTTCGAAGGCGCGCTCAACCAGGGCGCGCAGCCCTCGCGTCTTTATCTGATCGGTCCGATGTTCCGCTACGACCGGCCGCAGAAAGGTCGGTACCGCCAGTTCTTCCAGTACAACGTCGAGGCCATCGGCGGCGCCGCGCCAGGACTTGACGCGGAGGTCATCGAGCTCGCCGCGGCGTGGCTGAACGGAGTCGGGTTGAACGATCTGCGCCTCGAGGTCAACAGCATCGGCGACGCGAAGTGCCGGCCCGCCTACCTCGAGAAGTTGAAGGAGTACTACCGGCCGATGAAATCGCAGCTCGGCGGTGACTCGCAGCTGCGTCTCGAGCGCAACCCGCTGCGTCTGCTGGACTCCAAGCTGCCGCACGAGCAGCCGCTGAAGGCCGGCGCGCCGAAGATCACCGACCATCTGTGCGCCGCGTGCGCCGAGCACTGGGCCTCTGTCCTGCGGCTTCTCGACTCTGCCGAGATCGAGTACCAGATCAACCCCTATCTCGTGCGCGGGCTCGACTACTACACGCGCACGGTCTTCGAGTTCTATCCCGGCGGCGCGACGGGGCAGCAGGATGCGCTCGCGTCGGGCGGCCGTTACGACGGGCTCGCGGAAGCGGAGGGCTGGCCCTCGACACCGGGCGTCGGTTTCGCCGGAGGAATCGACCGCGTCACGGAGCTGATGGACACGACAGCGGTAGCGGTCCGCCCGGCAGCCGACGTGGTCGTGCTCCCCGACGGCGACCTCCAGGTCGAGGCCGCCGAGGTCGCACGCATCTGCCGCGGCGTGCGCTCGGTGGCGGTCGACTATGAACCCAAGAGCCTTCGCGCCAAGATGCGGTCGGCCAACAAGCTGGGCGCGCAGTGGGTGGTCCTCTTCGACGCCGATCAGGCGAAACGCCGAGTCGCCAACCTGAGAGAGATGTCGAGCGGCACGCAGCAAGAGCTCCCCTGGGTCGAATTGCCGACCAGGCTCGCGTGAGCGGTTTCACCGCGCCGCACTGCGGGTCGCTTCGCGCCTCGGACGAAGGCAAAGTCGTCGATCTGTACGGATGGATCGCGCGACGGCGGGATCACGGCGGCGTGACGTTCGTCGACCTCCGCGATCGATGGGGGCCCGTACAGGTCGTGTTGAAGAACCCGGATGGAGCACCGCAGCTGCATCTCGAATCCGTGGTTCGCGTCCACGGCCGCGTGGCACGAAGACCGAGCGGGTCGGAGAACCCGAAGATCGCCACCGGTGACGTCGAGGTCATCGCCGACGAGGTTGAGGTCCTGAGCGATTCGGAGCCGACACCATTCCCCATCGAAGACCCCGAGGAGCCGGACGAGAAGACTCGGCTGGAATTCCGATATCTCGACCTTCGCCGCCCGCCGATGACGCGCATGCTCGAGCTGCGCAACAAGGTCAACCGGATCATCCGCGACTACATGGAGGCGCGCGAGTTCATCGAGGTCGAGACGCCGATCCTCACTCGGAGCTCACCGAGCGGCGCTCGCGACTTCCTCGTGCCATCGCGTCTCCATCCGACCGAGTTCTACGCGCTGCCGCAGGCGCCGCAGATGCTCAAGCAGCTGCTGATGGTTTCGGGCGTGCAGCGCTACTACCAGATCGCGCGCTGCTTCCGCGACGAGAACCTGCGCGCCGACCGCCAGCCGGAGTTCACGCAGCTCGACGTCGAGATGTCCTTCTGCGATGAGGAGGATGTCTTCGCGCTCATCGAAGGCCTCTTCGCCGAGATGTGGGAGAAGGTCCTCGGCGTCAAGCTGACGACGCCGTTTCCCAGGCTCGACATCAAGGAGTCGTTTCTCCGCTACGGCTCCGACAAGCCCGACCTGCGTTACGAGCTGGAGATCGCGGACCTGGGCGCGGCTCTGAGTGAGACTCGCGCCGAGATCTTCCGCCGGGTGCTCGCCGGCGGCGGTGTGGTCCGCGGCATGGCGGTTCCCGGAGGAAAGGACCTCACGCGTCGCGAGCTCGACGAGCTCGTCACCGTCGCCAAAGGGGCGGGCGGACAGGGTCTGGCGTGGGTGCCGGGTGGAGCCCTGGACAAATTCCTCACTGAAGGCGAGATCGCGGAAATCAAGCGCCTCACCGGCGCCGGCGCCGATGACGTAGTGCTGATAGCGGCCGACCGCAGGCGCAAGGCCGAGACAGTGATGGGACTCATCCGTCAGGAGATCGCGCGCCGGCGGCGGCTCATCCGCGAGGGCGAATGGAGATTCCTCTGGATCAACCCGACGTATCTGTTCGAAGAAGACGACCAGGGCAACCTGACCTACGCGCATCATCCGTTCACCCGACCGTTCGCGGACGACATGTCGTTCGTCGAGCAGCGGCCGTACGACGTGCGCGCCCACGCGTACGACATCGTGTGCAACGGCTATGAGCTGGGCGGCGGAAGTCTGAGGATCTACGACCCCGCGATGCAGGAGCGCGTGTTTCAGCTCCTCGGCATGCCGCTCGACCTCATCCGCGAGCGATTCGGCACGCTGCTGCGCGCCTTCACCTATGGCGTACCACCGCATGGCGGTATCGCGCCGGGCATCGACCGCATCGTGATGATGCTCGGCGGGACCGACAACATTCGCGACGTCATCGCGTTTCCGAAGACGCAGTCGATGACCGACCTGATGCTCGGCGCGCCGTCGACTGTGGACCAATCACAGCTCGACGAGCTGCAGATCAAAGTCGTCAAGAAGCCGTCGTAGCATTGACCCGCTCCCGACGGGTGGCGTGCAAGTGCGGCTTGCCCAACACTCGAGACAAAGGGACCCCGGAGTCCGCAAGGCCGACGGAATGCCCGCCTAGACGGGACTTCGAAAGCCGAGGCAGGGGACCCACCTGAGCATGCTCAGGACAACCCACCGACGTCGCTCGAAGGGAGCGTTCAAGTGAAGCTGATCCCGCCGGGCTTGATCGTGGCGGTTCTGCTCATCCTCATCGTCTCGCAGCTCTGCTATGCGTTCCTGCCCTACCGCCGGCGGGCATACATCCCGATCCTCGTGATGACGGCGATCGGGTTTGGGCTCGGTCAGCTCTGGGACTTCCTCGGACTCCCTTCGTGGCGCCTCGGTGAGGCCAACCTGATGCCGGCGCTGGCCTTCGCGCTGCTGCTCCAGCCGCTCGCGCGCTTCGTGCCACGACCGAGTCGCGAGTCGAAAGAGCCGAATACAGACGGCTGAGAAGCCCGCACTTACTATTGCGGTTGTGTTTGCCCGCCCGGGCGTGAGGGTATGCAGTCGGTGAACAGCCAGAGCTTCATGTGGATCGCGTTCGGGGCGGCTGCGCTGATCGTGGCGCTGGCGCTGGCCGCGGTGCTCCTCCGGCTGCGCGGAACCCTTGGAGTGGTGAACGAGCTGCTCGAGACGACCAACGAGGAGATGAAAGAGACGTTGCCAGAGGTGCGACAGACGATCGAGAACGTCAACGACATCACGTCGGGCGTCAACGTCGGCCTCCGCACCGGAGGGCGCGGTCTGGCCGCGTTCGGTCGCGGCGTCAAATCGGCGGTGCACGGTACGAAGGTGGCGGGTCAGAGCCTTGTTCGCTCGGTTAGAGGAGGTTAGTCAACGATGGCTGGCGAGAGAGACGGCGGCGGTTTCGGTTGGTTCATCCTCGGCGGTCTCGTAGGCCTGGCCGTCGGCGCGTACATCGCGTCGGGACCTGGTCGCGAGCAGATCGACAGCCTGCGCAGCAAGACGATCGAGCTGAGCAGCAGCGAGCCTGTCCAGCGTGCGCGGCAGGCGGCGCAGCGCGCGCGGGAGGCGGCCAGCGACCCCAACCATCCGGTCGGGAAAGCCATCCAGGATGGAGTGGCGGCCGCGAAGCGCAAGCGCGAGGAGCTGGAGGCGGCGGCGATGCGCCGGACGCAATCGGCCTCGACGAGCCTGGAGGAGTAGCTCAGCTACATCGATGGCCAAGCGCAATCTCGCCGAGCTAAAGATTCCGGCATCACCGGCTTTCATCCCGGTGGCCAAACGCGTCGCGACGACGCTCGGCGGGCAGCTCGGCCTGAGCCTCATGGACCTCGACGAGCTCGCGATCGCGCTCACGCAGGCCTGCGACAGCGCGATCGCCGCGGCCGACGACCTCGGCGCCCCGGCAGACCTCAAGCTCACGTACTTCGCGACGAATCGCGCGCTCGTGGTCGACGTCGACCTGATGCCGGACGTCGCGGCGCTTCCACTGCCCGCGGCCGCGCATCATGCGCCAGTCGATCCCGAGCTTCAGAGGCTCGCGTACGAGATGATCCGCTGCTTCGTCGATGACTTTCGACCGGTCATCGAACCGCGCACCGGACACGTGCGGTTCCGGATGGTCAAGCACCTGTCCGCCTGAACCGCCTCGCCCGACCGCTTCACTATTAATCCGTGGGCAGCAGTTCATCGCGGCTTCCGCGCGAAGAGCTGCGGGCGCTGCACCGCCGCTACAAGGAGTCGACCGACCCGGCGGAGCGCGACCGGATCCGCGCTCAGCTCGTCGACAACTACCACGACTTCGTCTACTTCCTGGCGCGGAAGTTTGCGAATCGTGGAGAGCCGCTTGAAGACATCGCCCAGGTCGGCTACCTCGGCCTGATCAAGGCCATCGACCGGTTCGATCCGGACCTCGGCTACGAGTTCACTACTTTCGCGACCCTGACCGTTGCGGGCGAGATCAAACGCTACTTCCGCGACAAGGGCACCGCGATTCGCTTTCCGCGCAGGCTGCAGGAGCTGCACCAGTCGGTAGTGCGCGTCAACGAGCAAATGAAGAATGAGCTGGGCCGCGAGCCGACGGTCGGCGAGCTGGCCGAACGCCTCGGTGTGACGCCCGACGACGTGACGGAGGCGATGGAGATGGGGCCGGCATACGTACCGGTCTCCCTCGATCAGCCGGTCGGAACCACGGACGGGCAGGAGAATCGCTCGGTCGCCGAGCAGATCGGCGGAGCTGATCCGGAGCTCGAACGCGTGGAGATGCGCGATGTGCTCGAGCGCGCGATGGAGCACCTGACTCCGCGTGAGCGCGCGATCATGGCCATGCGGTTCTACGAGCAGATGTCGCAGTCCGAGATCGCCAAGCGCCTCGGCATCAGCCAGATGCACGTCTCGCGCTTGCAGCGCGCAGCCCTCGAGCAGCTGCGCAAATACGTTCCTCAGGAGTCCGCCGGCTGATGAACAGCCCGAAACCCGCGAATGCCGGCAGTCGCGGCTTTGGACGAGTGGTGAAACCCGCGAGCGCCGGCACTCGGCGCGCGTGCAGGCACGTGGGCTGATGCCTCTATTAGAGGAAGAGGCGCCGAGCGATCCGTTCGAGCTGTTCACGCGGTGGTTTCGCGAAGCGCGTGAGGCCGGCGCGCCCCAACCGGAAGCGATGACTCTTGCCACCTCGGGGGAGGACGGCGTCTCGGCACGCATGGTCCTGTTCAAAGGCCTGGAGGATGGGGCCTTCGTTTTCTACACGAACTACGACAGCCGCAAGGGTCGGGACATCGGCCAGGACCGGCGCGTCGCTCTCGTCTTCTTCTGGGCACCGACGCGTCATCAGGTCCGCGTCTATGGGACGGCGCGCAAGGTGTCGCGCGAAGCATCGTCCGGCTATTTCCAC
>DASTIX010000168.1:0-17701 GCA_035717165.1 Candidatus Dormiibacterota bacterium | reverse complement strand
ACGTGGAAGTTGTGGTGCGGAGTTGCGCCCCCGCCAGGTTTGGCCGCCAGCCAGCGCATCGCGTCAGGCCGCATGCGGCTGCGGAATCGTTCTTGCAGCGAGTTGCGAAATGCACTCGGGTCGACGCCCTGCAGGAGCGAGTTGCCGATCCAGTAGGCCTCAACAACACGTCCGTCGAATGGGTCGGCGTAGCCGTTGGATTCGGCGATGAGCTTCAAGTACGGATACGCGCCTTCGAATCGCCTGCCGAGCTCGACCATCCCCTTGTCGGCGCGGTTGCTGACCACATAACCGAGAAGGGCGTCATGGTCGTCGGGTCCGCAGTAACCGAGCTCGTTCGGGGGAAACGCGTAACGCCCGAATCGCAGCACGCCCTCGAAGCTCATGCTGACGTGGCCTTCGGAACATACTGCCGGCGGCCAAGCAGGAACGCGCATGCGCCGGCGACGACGAACAGGAGGCTCCAGGCCGAGCCGGCCTGAAGGCGCGGCGAAGCACCGGCCGCAAGCTGAAGCGCAATGGTGATCGGTGGCGACGCCATCCCGATCGCGGTCACGGCGAGCGCCGGCGCGTACCGCAGAGCGAGAGTGGTCGAGACCGTGAAGGCCACAAGGATCAATCCCGTGCCGATCGCCACCAACCACTGCGTCGCGCTGAGCGACGCCACGTGCATGAGATGACCACTCAGGGCCGCGTAAGCGATCAAGAGGACCGCGCCGGCGGACATCTTGGCTGACATGACGAGCTCGGGTGAAAGACGAAAGAGCAGATGCCGGGCCAGCACCACGCCGGCGCCGAACAACACTGTCGATGCCAGCACGAGAACCGCACCCTCGCTGAATCGCAGAACGCGGACGTCCACGCCCAACAACGAGCCTGCCGCGAGTAGACCAAGCCCGACCCACGCGAAGCCGGTCATCCGCTCGCGCAGGAGAGGCACCGCCAGGGCAGCCACCACCACGAACTGCGCGTGATTGAGGAGTGAGCCCGTGGTCGCCGTCGTCATCTGCAGTCCCACGAAGAAAAGGACATAGGGCACGCTGCCGCCGATGATGGCGAGCAGTAGCAGCCACAATGCATCGCGCCGGGGTAAGTGAGCAAGCTCGCGGCGGCGGCGTGCAAGCAGCGCGACGGGTATGAGCAGGATCACACCGGTGACGGTGTTTTTCAGGGTCGTGAACAGCGTCGCGTCGGGCAAGACGCGGACCGCGTAGCTGTTCACGTAGATGCTGAAGCCACTGATCACCGCGGCCAGGAGCGCCAGGCGGTATCCAACCGACGACGTTGTCATGCCCCAACCTCCATGCCTTCACGAAGCAGCTCATTGATCGCTTCCGCGTCCTGTTCGGTTATCTCCGAGAGGACCAGACCGGTGTGCGTAAGGACCCATGCCCCCGGCGCGAGGTCGGGCACCAGCAAGGCATTGAACTGACGCCGCCGGCCACCGATCTCAATCTCTGCCTCACCGTCTCGAACCTCGATGACCCGGCCGGGCTTGCTCATGCACATGACAGGTCCTCCTCGATGCGGACCGCCAGCTCCGCGGCCGCGCGCACGACCTCCACACTCGGGGGTGATCCGATCTCGAAAACGCGGCCCACGATTCCGTAGACCGCGACGTCTGCGTTCGCGCCCAGGACGCGCGCGAGCCCGAGGGCCTCACCCACGCTCAGGCCATGTGAGCTAACCGCACCACGCATCGCGGCCCCATTCCAGAACCGGGATAGAACTGTGCCCGGCGGGGCATCGCCGGCGACGGCGTCGACGATGATGACGTGGCGGTGCTGCGACATGGCGGCGACGAGGGAGTCGGGTTCGCCCGAGTGCTCCTCCACGTCGACGCCCTGGACGTCAAGCTTCAGCAGCGCCCGCGCCACGAGGAGCCCTGCCGCGTCATCACCACGCAGGTCGTTTCCGAGGCCGCACACAACCGTGGCGTTCATGCCTCGTCGACCTCGACCGTGAGGAAATGGGTCGCGCACGAGATGCACGGGTCGTAGTTCCGAATCGTCTGCTCGCTCAGGGCCTGCAACTGCTCCCGGGGCAGGCGAAGATTCGCTCCGACCACCGCACGGAGGTCGTCTTCGATTGCCAGCTGGTTCTGGGCGGTCGGCGGAACGATGACGGCCTGCTCGATGCGGCCGTCGTTGTCGAGGCGGTAGCGGTGGTACAGCAGGCCGCGAGGGGCTTCGCTGGCGCCGTATCCGGTTGCGGCGCGCGGCCGGACGTCGACGTAGCCCGCAGCGGGCTCGGCGTAAGAAGCGATGAGGCGCAGCGCCAGGGCGCAGGCTTCCATCGTCTCGAGCGCCCGGATGACGATGGTCTGGAACGGATTGCGGCACGAAGGGCCGACGCCCGCCCGCGCCGCCTCTGCGCGCACGTCGTCCGACAGCTTCTCGAAGTTGAGCACAAACCGCGCAAGCGGACCGACCAGGTAGGGCTTACCGCGGTGACGGGAGATCAGCGCGGTCGAATGTCCTGACTGATCCTCCTTGAACTCCTCGGCAAACGCTGACACCGGAACGTCAAGCCCGCGCGTCGAGGTGATCCGCTCGCCGAGGATCGCGTACTCGGATGGATGTGAGAGCGAGACCAGCTCGCAGTCGAGGACGTTGTCGGCAAAGCCGAACGTCGCCGTCCACCTGACCGTCTCGCGCGCCATCTCATAGGCTCGCTCCAGCGGAGCGAGGAGCGGCTCGAGCTCGCGGCGGGTTGGCGCTCGATGAAAGCCGCCAACCCGGGGGTTGACCGGGTGGACAGGCCGGCCGCCGACGACCTCCACTACCTGATTGCCCACCTTCTTGAGCTCGAGACCCGCGCGCACCCGGTCTGGGTGGTCGCGCGCCATCTCGATCGCGCCGTCGTAGCCCAGGAAGTCGGGCGCGTGGAGCATGTAGATGTGCAGGGCGTGGCTCTCGATCCATTCGCCGCAGTAGATGAGCAGCCGGAGATCACGAATCGCACCATCGATAGACACGCCGCATGCGTCCTCGATCGCCGCCGCGGCGCTCATCTGGTAGGCGACCGGACAGATCCCGCAGATCCGAGCCGTGATGTCGACGGGGTCGAGATAGGAGCGACCGCGAAGCAGCGATTCGAAAAAGCGAGGCGGCTCGTACAGCTCGAGCCGGACGTCGTCGACCACTCCACGCTTGACGCTCACGTGGAGCGCACCCTCGCCCTCGACCCTTCCGAGCGCCGCCACCTTGATCGTCTGGTCGCCGTCTCTCATCTGGGCTTGGACTCCTGGCGCGATGACTCCTCGCGCATTCTTGGCGCCCACGCGTTGACGTGGCGCAGCCGCTGCACCACCTCGAAACGGCCATCGCCGTCTTGCCTCCAGCGATCGATCAGAGCAGCCGCGTTGAAGGTTTCAGCAGGTCCGAAGCAGCCGTAGCAGCCGCGGCCGTACGCAGGGCAGATCGCGCCGCATCCCGCCTGCGTGATAGGCCCCATGCACGCGATCCCACGAGAGACGACGACGCACTCGGTGCCGCGGAGCTTGCATTCGACGCACACACTGTGCGAGGGCACGACAGCCCGCCGGCGGTGCAGAAACGCGAGCACGACCTCCAGCAACTGCCGGCGATTGACCGGGCAGCCCTGGAGCTCGAAGTCGACCTTGACGTGCTCGGAGATCGGGGTCGACGTCGCAAGCACGTCCAGCTGTTGAGGTCGCGGATACACGCCCGACGCGTACTCGGCGAGGCTGCCGAAGTTGCGCAGCGCCTGGATTCCGCCCGCCGTCGCGCACGCGCCGATCGAGATCAAGAACCGGCTGCGCCGTCTGATCTGTCGGATCCGCGCCACGTCTTCGCCCGTCGCGATCGAGCCCTCAACGAGCGCCACGTCGTAAGGCCCGCCCCTGGGATTGGTGGACGCCTCGAGGAAGTACGCGACGTCGACCGCGCCGGCGACCGAGAGCAGCTCGTCTTCGAGGTCGAGCAGGCTTAGCTGGCAGCCGTCACACGAGGAGAACTTGAATATCGCCAGGCGCGGCTTTCGATCGGCCATCAGAGCTCCCTCTGGCGGAGCAGCGGTCGCAACGCCGACATCGTCAGGACCGGGCCGTCGCGGCAGATCAGATATGGACCGAGCTGGCAGTGGCCACACACGCCGGCGCCGCACTGCATGTTCCGCTCCATGGAGAGCCAGATGTCGCCCTCGTTGAAGCCGGCGTCGAGGAGGCCGGTGGCCGCGAACTGCATCATGATTTCGGGCCCGCAAACCATCACCGCGGCTCGCTCGGGGTCGACCTTGATACGCCCGAACAGCTTGGTGACGACCCCGACATCACCGCGCCAATCGCGCGGGGCGGCGTCGACCGTCACCATGACCTCGACATCGAAGCGACCGCGCCACCTCTCGACCTCGTGGGTGAACAACAGGTCGAGCGGCGAACGTGCTCCATATAGAAGGACGAGGCGGCCGAACTCGGCACGGCGGGCCAGCAGAGTGTGCACGGCGGGGCGAAGCGGCGCCAGGCCGAGGCCGCCCGCCACCACGACCACGTCTTTCCCCGCCATATCGGCCAGAGGCCACCCGCGCCCGAACGGTCCGCGGACTCCGATCGGCGAACCCGGCGAGAGCTCGACCAACGCCGCGGTCGCCGGGCCCACGCGACGCACTGTGTGGGTGACGCGGGCCCCCGCGAGCGCGCTGACGGAGATTGGGACTTCGCCCTCGCCGAACGCGTACAGCATGTTGAACTGGCCGGGCGCATAGTCCACGCCCGGGTCTTCGATCACGAGACTCACCGTGTCGTGGGTTTCCCTACGCCTGGCGAGCACGCGAAGAATCCGCGGCGGGGCGGTAGCCGCTTCAGCGCAGGGCGACGTGACCATAGACATCGAGGAGCTGCAGCTGTGTGAGCTCGAGGTCGCGAATCGCGAAGTCGGCGAAGCGGCTCATCACGTGGTAGCCGAGCTCGTGCTCGGTGGCGCACTTGCCTCGAAGGCACTCGCCGTCGAGGCTGATCACGCGCGTCGGCTCGGCAGCGACTGCGTCGAAGTGCCAGCGATAAGGCTTGAACAGCCAGGACCAGCCGATGGCATCACCCTCGGTACGGGTCGCGACCACAAGGGGCTCGCGGCCGGGCGACGCGAGCTGGATCGAGACGCGGCCGTGGCGGACTACGTGAAACGTCCCGGCGGGCTCGCCCACGTGGATGATCGTGGTGCCGGTGTCGAAGTGATCGAGACGGCCGCACCCGGCGACCTGGTCGAGGACTTCGTCGGGCAGGCCGGCAAAGATGTGCGATTGCGCCAGCAGCTCGCGGACGGTGCTCATTTCTTCCCTCCCGCTGCGTCCGCGGCGAACGCATGCGCTTCCGCAGTGATGTCGATGCCGACAGGGCACCACACGATGCAGCGACCGCACCCCGTGCAGCCGGCCGTGCCGAACTGGTCATGCCAGGTTGACAGCTTGTGCGTCATCCACTGGCGGTACCGCGGCATGGTGGAGCGGCGGACGCTGCCGCCATGGATGTACGAATGCGCCGCGCTGAAGCACGTGTCCCACCGCCGGTCCTGGTACGCAGTGCCGTCGAGGTCCGTCGTGTGCTCGACCGCGGTGCAGAAGCAGGTGGGGCACACGAGGGTGCAGTTGCCGCAGGAGAGGCAACGGTCTGCGATTGACTGCCAGCGCGGGCTTTCGATGGAATCGCGAAGCGTCTGGGCGATGGCGGCCGGCATAGTTCGGCTGATGCTCGCCGCCGTCGCTTGGATGACTTCTGCCGCCTGGGCATAGACATCATCTGTCGGTGTTTCGCCGCCGAGACTCGCCACCACCTCCTCTCCACGAGGGGTGTTGGCCTCGACGAGAAAGCGTCCGGTGCCGTCGGTCAGCTCGGTGAGCGCGAGGTCGTGACCGGTCTTCGCCTCGGGTCCAGTCTCCAACGACGTGCAGAAGCACGTCGAGGTCGCACGCGCGCAGTTGACGGCGACGATGAAGGCGCCTTCTCGGCGCGCACGGTAGTGAGCGTCGGGGTGAGCGCCACCCAGAAAGACGCGGTCCTGCACCCCAATGGCTTCGAGATCACAGCCGCGCACACCAAGCAGGGCTGTGGGCCTGTTCGAGTCGGGTTCGGCAGTCACGTCGATCGTGCCGTCTTTCGCGGATGCGTGCCACAGCCTGAGCTGGGGCGGAAAGAAAAGCCGTTTCCAGGAGTCTGCGGGTACGGTGTAGTCGAAATAGCGATCGCCTGATCTGCGGAGGCGGTGAGAACCAGGTTCCTGGTCGTCCACCAAGCCGCGCGGCAGCTCGTCCGCCGACTCTATGGGGCGAATCATGAGCCGCCCCTGGTCGAGAACCGGGGCGCAGACGGTGTAACCGCGCCGCCGGAGCTCCTGGACGATGGCGTCGATCTGCGCCGCCACGAGGACCGTGGAGACATGAATGCGTTGCGCAACGCTCACGGCTCAAGCCTATGGACGGCAGCCTGCCGGTCCGCCTGCCGATCGGCCCCTGTCGCGAGGTCTGTTCGACCCGATTTTGGTTGCACCGAGCGGCCATCGGCGTTCGTCGTTGTTGGTTTCGCACGAGTAGGTCCCTCGCCAGGCTCGAGCAGAGGCTTGTGGCCGTTGTCTCACTAGCGACCGCCCTCCTAGGTTGAGCGTTGGAGGTGGAACTCATGAAGCTGACGTTTCGAGACGCGCTTGGCACCATCGTGACGGCGATGGGCGTACTCGCGGCTCTCGCCGCTCTTCAAGGATGGGGTTGGCCGCTGCTCGCAGACGCGAGGGCCGGCGTGATCACGCTGCTGGTCATGGCGCTCGTGGTCTGCCCGCTCGGATTCGCCACTCCGGGGCCGTCGTTCTTCAAGGATCCATTCGTGCTGGCGGCGATGGGGGTTGGGACTGCGATCCTGGCGATTGGCGTGATCGGCTTGTTTACTACCCCGGCGACATATCTTCCGTGGATGATCGGCCTCACGGTCATCAACTGGCTGATCACCACGATTCACCACGTTCTCGGCCCGATCAACCAGGCGATGAGACCGGCGGCAGAGTAACGGCTGGTCGATTAATTCAAGACGAGGGCGGTCGTCGCTGCCAAGCGGATGCATAGGCGACCCGCGGCCGCTGGGCTCTCAGGCGCAACACTCGCCGCACGTAGCGATCAGAGCTTTTGCGCGGCCTGCGCGAGCGCACCGCGCAAAGCGTCGAGCTCGTCGAGCGGGACGAGCACCTCGTCGGTGATCCGCTGCGTGACGGCGGAGCGTACGTGGCCGCCCACACGTTTCGCCCATCGCCGCCCGAGCCAGCCCGCATGCAGTTGCAGGCTCTTCGCCAGGAGATAGCCGGCTAGGAGCGACACGGCAAGGAGCGCCACCGGGGTCGGGACAGGCCCGAGGTACGGCACCGCGATCGTGCCGACCGGCACGCCGCGGACGACGAAGAGCGTCGCGAACCACAGCACCGAGAAGAATAGAACGGCGGTGACGAGGTACTGGAGCGCGCCGACAACCGACCACAGCGCGCTGGTCGGCACACGAAAGTCTGCGGCCTCCGCCGACAGGGCTCGATCGATCGTCTCCGTGAGGCGAGAATCGAGCGAAGCGGGCACCGTGAGCGACGCCAGCCTGCGCCGGAGCGGCGCGGGCACGTTCGGCAGCGTCGTCGCTACGAGCTCGCGTACCGGTTCGACCGCGGGAGCGATTGAGCCGCGCAGCCGCCAGCGGGTCAGGAATCGCGCCGGGTCGGCCGCGACCCGGTCGCGCCCGACGAGGCGATAGACCGCGCTGGTCACATGGCGCAGGGGCCCCGCCCCGCGCCGGCGCGCCGCGAAGCGTGTCGCCGCGACGGCCTGCCGCTCGAGTCCCGCGATGTCGATCAGCGCTAGAGTCGCGCCCACGACCGAGTCGAGCGCTTTGTCGCGGCGCGACCGTTCGACAAGGGGGCCGGCACTCCCGTCCGCCACGCCCGCATCCGCGGCGAGATCGCACACGACTTCGCGGGCTTCCGCTTCGATCCGCGACACGACGACGCGTTTCGCCTCAACCGCCGATTCGAGCCATGCGCGGAGCGCTGTCACGCCGGCCGCGCCGTCGCGCGCGCGAGTGAGCAGCACGTCCATCTCGCCGGGGCCGTCCCGGCGCAGGCGGTCGCGCATGTCGTCAGCGACTCGACGGGCGTCTTCTCCGGCGAGGACGTCGCTTCGGTTCAGGACGACGATCTGGTGCCGGATGCCGGGCGCGTACCGACGCAGGTAGCCGCCATGCATCACCTGGTCCATGTACTTCTCGGGATCGACCACCCACACGACCGCGTCGACGCGTGGAAGCAGGCTGTCGACTCGCTCCTTGTGCTCGAGCGCGATGGAGTCGAAGTCGGGCAGGTCGAGCACGGCGACCTCGTCGAGCGTCCCGGCTGCATGCTCTCGAATTGTCGTGACGCCTAGCCAGTCAAGCAGTCCCGCCAGCTCGCGCCTGCGACTCGAAGGAACCCACGCGATCGCCTCGGACGTCGTTGGCCGGCGCGCCCCTGTCGCGCTGACCTCGGTGCCCGCGAGCGCATTGAGGATCGTCGACTTGCCGACGCCGGTCCCGCCCGCGAGCGCGAGCACGTATGCGCTGCTCGGGAACCCGAGCCGTGCATGCATGGTGTCGCGAATCCGTTCGGCCGCGCTTACGTCGAGGCCGAGCGCCGCCGCAGCGGCAATCGCCTCGTCGAGACTCTGCATCAGGCGGTCGACGCTCACGACGCGATGCCGTCCACCGCGTCACGCAGGCCGGCCGCGACCTCGCGCAACTCTGCTGCCGCAGGCACGACGGCCTCGAAACGCTCGCGCTCGTGGTCGAACAGCTCACCAAGCAGCCGCGCGAGCCCGGCCCGGGCGTTGCCGATGAGCTCCGCCATCGCGCCTTCACCGAAGATCGCCTCGAGCAGCTTCTGGTTGAGGAGGGCGGTGCCGGCGGCGATCCCCACCTCGGTGCCTGTCAGCCCGGCGGTGTGGACGAAGACCGCCAGCATGACCGCGACGCCGATGGCGTTCACGCCGAGGGCCGCTACCTGCGCGATCGCGCGCTTGCGGCCGGCGTGCGCGCGCACGTCGTCGACGATCGCTTGCATCCATGCCGCCAGGCGTTCGCGAATCGTCGCCGTGAATCCGTCGGACGCCGACCAGAGGTCCGGCCTTGCGCCGATGAGCGCGGCGGCCTCCGACCGATCCGACCACGCGACCGCCGTGCGCCTGGCGGCGTCCGAGGCATGCCGCAGCGCCAACGCCTCGAGCGTCGTCGTCATCTCGGTTTCGACCACGGTCACCGGCGCGTCAAGGTTGCCGCGGAAGACGGTCACGAGCATCGCGCGGAGCCTGCCGATGCCCGAGGAGATGAATCGCGCGACCTGGTCGGCCCCGACGTATTCATTCCAGCGGCGCAGCACCTCCTCGCGGAGGATCAGGCCACTCTGCAGCGCCCGGTTCAGCGAGTTGAGCTCTTCCGAGTACGCGTTCACGGCCATGCGCTGCAGCGCGTCGGCGTCGATCGCCTGGTGCTCGAGGTCGTCGGCGACAGCGTGGGCGAGCGGTGCCAGGCCGCGGACCGCACCAGCCAGTGCCTGCGCCGCCACGGCTCGTCGTTCATCGGCCTCGGCGGCGAGCCGCGCGATCCGGTCGAGCAACCGGCCGGCCTTCTCGCGCTTGAGGCCGTCGACCGCCGGATCGGTGTCGCCCTCGTCGACCACGAGGATGTCTGACGTTCCGGAGTCCGCGAGCAGCCGCTTCGCGTCGGCGACGACGGCGGCGCGATCTTCGGCTTGCGGCGGGACCCGATTGAGGACGACGACGAGCGGAAGCCCACGCTCGCGCACCCGATTCAGCACCTCCCAGGGGACGAGATCGGCGTAGCGAGTCGCGGTGGTGACGAAGACGCAGAGGTCACAGCTCTCGACGAGCACGTCGGCGAGCTCGCGGTTGTCGCGCTCGACGGAGTCGACGTCCGGCGCGTCGATGACGGCCACGCCGTCCGCGGTGGGTGCCTTCTGCGCGACCTTCAGACGGTCTCTGGCGACGACGCCGAGGCGGCCGCTGTCGAGGATGCGCCGCGAGTCGCTTGCGCTCGCGTAGAGCACCGCGTCCCTCGTGGTCGGGCGCAACACCCCGGCCCTGCTGACGCCGGCGCCCGCGATCGTGTTGAGAAGCGAGGACTTGCCCGCGCCGGTCGGTCCGACGAGGAGGACGAGGAGCGGCGCATCGATGTCGGCCAGGCGTGGGCGGATGAAACCTTCGAGGTGGTCGTGGAGTTGGCGCGCCCGGGCGGCCGCCGCGGGGTTCGAGGTCGCAAGCCTGAGCCTTCGGGCGGCGAGAGCGGCGAGGCGGTCGCAGCGCTCGATCAGGTCGGCGGAGTCCACCGCCCGCACTCTAAGGAACGCGACGGGCGAGCGTCCCCCACGGGCGCCATTTTTCGGATGACAGCCTGTAGGGCCTGTTTCCAGGGGCCACCAGGCCCTCGACTTACGGGGTCCGGCCACCGCAGCCTGTTCCTAAGACAGGAGGTGTCTGTGATGGAAGCTGTAGTTGAACTGGCCAAGCCCGGAGGCTTGCCCATACCGGACGCTCCGCGCGGAACGATCCCGGGTGAGATTCTCGCGCGATGCCGTGAATATGGCGGGCGCACATACACCCGTCACTGGGACGGGAAGCAGTGGGTGGAGACGACCTGGAGCGGCTTCGCCCAGCAGTCGCTTGCGATCGCGGCAGCCCTGATCGCCGAAGGCGTGAAGGCAGGGGATCGCGTGCTACTCATGTCGGAGAACCGAATCGAATGGCTGCTGTGTGACCTGGCGATCCAGTGTGCGGGCGCCATCACCGTGGGGGTCTACCCGTCGAGCACGCTGCCGACCGTCGCGGCGATCGTCAGGGACACCGGGGCGAAGTTCGCGATCGCGGCGGGAGAGGAGCGCGTCGGCATGATCTCGGAGGCAGGCGTACCCAGAGTGGTTCAGCTGGAGACCGCCGTCGCCCGCTGGCGGCGCCGGCGCGTCGAGGAGGCCGAGCTCGAAGCCCTCGCTGAGCGGATGGCTGCCATGACGCCGGACTCGATCGCGACCATCATCCCCACTTCCGGGACGACCGGCGAACCGAAGGGCGTCATGCTGCGGCATCGCAACTTCACGGACATGGCGCACGCGGCGCTGCACGTCTTCGACTTCAGCCCCGCTGACATGGTCCTGTCCTTCATGCCCTACGCGCACTCTTACGAGCGAATCGAGGGCATCTTCGTGCCGACCATGGCCGGCTGCACCATCACCCTTACCAGGGGAATGGACCGCCTACGCGAAGACCTGGCAGAGGTTCGGCCGACCGCCATGCTCGGCTTCCCGCGCATGTTCGAGAAGTTCTATCAGGCGGTGCTCGACACGGTCGCGCACGCGCCGATGCACAAGCGGCTGATGTTCCGCGCCGGCATGTGGGTCGGCACACGACGCGCCGAGCGCAACGACGTCGTCGCGCGGGGTCCGGTGGAGGGGCTTGCCGACCGGTTGGTCCTGAAGCCCATGCACCAGAAGCTCACCGGAGGCCGGCTGCGCTTCTTCGTGAGCGGTGGCGCCCCGCTCAACCAGACCGTGGAAGAGTTCTTCTGGGCGCTTGGCGTGAAGATCCTCCAGGGCTGGGGGCTCACCGAGACGACGGCGGCCGCCACGGCCAACACTGAGTCGGAGCACCGTTACCGGACCGTCGGCAAGCCGCTGCCAGGAATCGAGGCGCGGATCGCCGAGGACGGGGAGATCCTGGTGCGCGGGCCGGCGGTGATGGCCGGCTACATGAACAGGCCCAAGGAGACGGCCGAGGCGCTTGCGGATGGATGGTTCCACACAGGCGACATCGGGGTGTTCGACGCCGAAGGATTCCTGACCATCACCGACCGGAAGAAGGACCTTCTGAAGACTTCTGGCGGAAAGTTCATCGCGCCGCAGCCAATCGAGGCCGCCCTGATGTCAGACCGCTACGTCTCCAGCGCCATGGTCCTCGGCGACACGCGGCCCTACGCGATCGCCCTGATCGTGCCGGACTGGGAGGCGCTGATCCGGGATCGTGGGTTGAAGGGCGAACGCGGCACGCTCTGCAACGACGAAGAGGTGCGGTCATATTTCCGCAGCCTGGTCGATGGCGTCAACCGCAGTCTCGCCGGCTTCGAGACAGTCAAGCGATTTGCGCTCCTGCCGGCAGACTTCAGCGAGCAAACAGGAGAGCTGACGCCAACGCTGAAGCCGCGCCGACGCGTCGTGATCGAGCACAACCAGCCGCTGATCGACGCGCTATACGCGCAGCCCAGAGAGAGCTGAACACAGTCGACGAACTGAGTATCGCAACGGCGGGTCCGGCGCTCCGCGGCCGCGGAGCCGGATCCGCCTCGAGCATCCGCCGAGCACTCCGACCCGACTTTGCCGAGTCCTTCGACCGTTTGCCACCAACGCAGACGGCAGCATTCTGTCTGAAGGAGGTTCGATGCTCATCGAAAAAGCTTCGGCACTCACGAACACTGGATTTGGTTTGTCCACGCACGAAGATGTCGGGTACGGGCGAGCGTCAGTCCTGCCTCAGGAAGAGGATTCGGAAACAGGCGCAATGCCTCGGCGGCGGCTGAGCAAATGGGTGATCGCCGCCGTCGCAGCGACGTTGGCGGTCGGGGTGGCGTTTGCCGTTCGGGCCCGCGTCGGGAATCGTGCGGCAGGCAAGCCTGCCTCCGGTTCCATCGACTGGCGCCTGAGCCTCTTCAGCGGCAACAAGATCGAGTTCCGGCCGAGCTTGTCGCTATGGCCACCAGAGCGCGGCAAACTCGGCTCCTCTCCGAAGAATCAATGATCAAACCGGACCAGGCTCCGTACTGAAATGCGTGTTCGGTGGCCGTCATGGGTAGTGAAACCCAGGCTCGCCGTGGTCTTGAGTGGCGGCGCCACCCTCGGCGCTTTCCAGGTTGGAGTCATCGACGTGATGGCGCGCCGCGGCATAATCCCCGATCTTCTCGTCGGGACGAGTGTCGGAGCGATCAATGCCGCTTTCTGGGCGATGCATCCGCAGCCCGACGCAGGCGAGCGACTCCTGAACTTGTGGCTCAGCTGCAACCGCGCGACGATGTTCCCGGACGGTCCACTCCCCATGGTCGGTCGGCTGTTCCAGAGAAAGAACCACCTGACGACCCAGCGCGAGCTGGAGCGCCTGCTGCACGCATCAATCGTTGACGGCGCACGAATCGAGACAGCCCAGATACCACTCGCGCTGGTCGCAACCGAAGCCGATCACGGTGGTCGTGTCGTGCTG
Organism: Candidatus Dormiibacterota bacterium; assembly: GCA_035717165.1. GTDB lineage: Bacteria > Chloroflexota > Dormibacteria > Dormibacterales > Dormibacteraceae > 40CM-4-65-16. The sequence continues at coordinate 4,438 of DASTIX010000168.1, read as the reverse complement.
ACGCACGGTCCGATGCTCGCCGGCGTCCTCGCGTCGTCCGCCATCCCAGGGCTTTGGCCGGCGGTCGAAATCGGTGGCCGCCGCCTCGTGGACGGTGGACTGGTCGCCAACTGCGATGTGGAAGCTGCGATCGAGCAGGGGATGACCGATGTCATCCTCGTCGACGTCATGAGCGACGGTCTTCAGAACCAGAACATGAACGTTGGGCAAGTACTCGAGCACTCACTGCGCATAGCGGTTCGACGGCAAACCGAGATGGCCATTACGGCGTTCAGCGGGCGCGCTCGAATTGCATTGCTCCGAGCCGCTCTCGACGCGGGGCCCCACCTGGGGGATTTCAGTCAGACCCGAAGGCTGTTTCGCGATGGCCGGGCCGCTGCCGGGACATTCCTCGCCAAGCACCTGGGTCCGAGGCGAAGCGTCTACCCTGGCGTCTTCGAAACGCCGACGCCGACTCCTCATGCTCAAACCGTTCCTGTCACCTCTGTGAATAAGGCTGGCCTTGGCGATTTGCCGCATCGTGCCCGGGCGCCCCAGCAGAGCTGATCCTTACGGCTCTGGCTGCACCGCAAGACCTGTTCCACCTCTCTCCCTGAATGGAGCAAAGCGGAAATCGCAACGATCGTCGCCGGCTGCAATGGTCAGAGTCCTCATGAGCACCTCTGCGCGAGCCTGGGCCATCAGCAGGTCCTGTTTGCATATGACCTCCTGGCAAAACCGCTGCTCGCCGCGGCCGCTCATGTATTCGGCCATCACGCAGCGCCGGACGTCGAAGCCGTGGCCGCGTGTCGCCGTCACCTCCACCATCTGCCAGTCAGGCGGTCTGAAGAAGAACCGGCGGCTGAGCGCCTGACGCCAGCGCGAGCGCGCAAGCCTGCTCATCGGGTGAACGACGATGGCGAGCGCGTCGATCGGTCCGTAGAAGCGCTTCATCACCCGGTACAGGCTCTCGGCAAGCAGTTCGTTGACGTTTTCGCCTTCAACCCCGATTTCGACAAGTGCGTCTCGCAGTGCCAGCAGATAGGCGCCCATTTCGAGATTGAGTACGCCGGCCGATGTCTGGGCGAGATGAGGGGGAGCCACGTATTTGTCATCCGCCGAGCGGAGGACGGCCTCGGTCTTGCGCGGAGCGACCCGCTTCCGCAGGGCCCAACCTGCCTGCCAGCGCATGAGTCGAGGGACGCGATGTGCCATCAGGTCAGGCGACCTTCGGCGAGCGTTCACTCAGCCACGCCGCCGTTGCGGCTCCCACGAGCGCAAGCCCCGCTAGCAGGATCACGCCCGAGACGGCGGTAACTCCGACGTATGGCTGGCCGAAAGCGTCGAACACCGATAGGTTTGCGATCCATGAAGGCCACTCATAAACGGGCGTCAGCAGGTCCATCAGGTAAGTGGCGATCAAGAAGACCGCAAGGAGCGCGGTAGCCAGACTCGACCTGAGAAGAGCGGCGAGCACGGCGCCGATCCCTCCGATCGCGAGTCCGAACAAGAGTGAATCGCCAGCCAGTCGCACCAAACCTTCGGCTCGCAACGGGACGTCGGCGGCGACCGCGCCGACAACCAACCCCGCGACCGCTGCGGCAATGATCACGGCTATGCCGCCGGCAAGCGCAACCAGCCGCTCGGCGACGAGCCGCGTCCACGACACCGGTGAGGAGAGGATCAGTTCGACGCGTCCCTGTCTCAGGTCCGAAATCCAGGCGGCGACCTGGGTCGTGACGTATGCCGCCACGACCGGCGCCAGCAACGTCCCCGCGAATGCGAGGTACTGGTCGGTGAGCGATCCCACCCCGGAGAGGGCGATGAATCGGCGGAAGTACTCGACGTCGGCCCACAGCTTGCGAACCTCGGGCTCGAGGTAGGTGACAAGGCCTGCCATGGCCGCAGTGCCGGCCGCCCACGCGAGAAGCCCGTATCGCTGCCGAACGAGCGAAGAGCTCCAGAGCGCAGCCAGCCAGGGCCTTGCGACAGTGACCGGCCCCCGAGCCGCTTCGACCCTGCGTCGAGCTCCAAAAACCGATGCGTAATCTCGGCGCTCGAACGCCCAGGCCGCAATCCCGAGGATCACGACCGGCATCAGCGCAAGCGCCAGCGTGGATGCGACGTCGAAACCATGGCCGGGCACAAGGACGCGCGATTGCTGGAAATAGAAGAAGGGCGAGGCGAACCGCGCGATGGCGATCGGTCCGGCCTTGTCCCACACGTTGGTGAAGACGAACATCCCGGTCATCGCGAGCGCGGTGACGCCGACGGCGACGCGCGTGGTTCGAGTGAACTGGGCCGCGAGCACCGCGAGCGCATAGAAGGTGAGCGCGCAAAGGCCCGCCTCGCCGATGGCGATGAACGAGCCGAGCGTGTCGGGCTCGCCCCCAGCGGCGAGGCCGATCGCGGTGCCGGCGCCGACACCGAGCACGATCAGAGTGACGGCGATCAGGAACCCAAGCGCGCGGTCTCGAAGCACCCCCGCCCGGCGCTTGCCGGTGGCCAGGAGCAGCTCGAGAGATCCGCCGGCCTCAGCCCCACGGATCGCCTGGGCGCCGACGATCGCCGCGTACAGACCGATGGAGAGAGGGATCAGCAGGACGTTGTGGTACGTGAGGTAGCCACCCAGGGTGTCCAGCCGCTCGGCCGGCCAGCGAAGCACCCGCAGCGCCTGCGCCGCCGCTTCGACGCCGGGCGCGAGGGCAGCACCGCCGCCGGGCGTGGTCCTGAACTCCTGGGCGAGCATGCTCGCGGTCGCGTATTGTGTGGCCGCCCCGGCGATGACCCAGAGGATGATGCCCGTCCGGTGGGCCCTGACTGTGTCAGCGATCAGCCGCAGCCGGCTCGGGCTCGCCGATGTGCGCAAAGAACACCTCCTCCAGCGTCATCTCGTGGCTGTCGAGTTCGACGACCCCTGCGTCCTCCAGTGTGTGGAGCAGGGGTGCGATCGGGCCCTCCACCGTGCACGTGACGTGATGGTCATCGACCGCCGCTGCGGAGACGCCGGGCAGCGATGCGATCGCCTCGGCTCGAACCTCGCCGGAAAAGCGCGCTTCGACGCGGTGAGCCCGGACCGCCCGCAGCTCGCCCAGCGAACCGACCTGGAGCAGCCGGCCCCGCTTGATCAGGCCGACTCGATCGCAGATCTGCTCGACTTCGGAAAGGACATGCGAGGAGAGGAAGACCGTCGCGCCGGCGGCTGCGCTCTCGCGGACCAGCATCCGGAACTCGCGCTGCATCAGCGGATCGAGTCCGAGTGTCGGCTCGTCCAGGATCAGGACTTCGGGCTCGTGCATGAACGCCTGGATGAGGGCGACCTTCTGCTTGTTGCCATGCGAGAGCTCGTCGTATTTGCGCCGCAGGTCGATGTCAAAACGTTTGGCCAGAGCCGCGATCCTTTCCGGCTTCACGCCGCCACGAAGGCCGGCCAGCAAGCCCACGACATAAGCCGCCCGAACGCCCGGAAACTGCGCGAGCTCTCCGGGTAGATACCCAACTCGACGCTTGATGGCCAGGCTGTCACGGTGCGCGTCGAGGCCGGAGACGCGAACTGTGCCGTGGTCGGGCCTGACCAGGTCCATCAGCAGCCGGATGGTCGTCGTCTTGCCCGCTCCGTTTTGTCCGATGAAGCCGAACACCTCTCCGCGCCGGACGCCGAGGTCGAGGTCGAAGACACCGCGAGCTGATCCGTAGTTCTTGGTAACCGCCTGGCACTCGATTGCCAGCACACCATCCTTTTCCATGGTTCGAAGCTATGCCTGTCCAGCGGTTCGCCAAAGGGCCGACCGCCCCATCCGTAAAAGGCGCTTCGGCATAGCCTGCCGGCGAGCGCTAATCCGTGTCTTCCAGGTCGATCGCGATCCCGTAGAAGCGCTGTCGCAAGGTTCCCTCGGCGACGAATAGATGGTTCAGGAGCGGTTCCGGACTCGTCACGCCGGAGAACCACGGCGGAACGCGGCCGAAAATGTCCGCGAGCGCTTCGCTCGCACGTTGTGCCAATCCGGCTGGAACCTTGTCAGCGCCCGTCATTACCAACGTCTCGGCTTCGTTGATGAGGCCATCGATCGCCTGCTGACACTGCTTGAAGCGCAGCTCACGGGCGTGCGCGGGTGCCGACCCGGTTGAGTCCATTTCCCTTACCGCCTCGCTGATAGACACAGGTGACGAGCATCCGCATTGGCAGCGGTCGCAGCGACGGCCGATCAGCGGGCGATAGACGTGACCTTCGGCTCTCCTAGCGAGGCGCCCGCAGGCTCCAGCCTGGACTTATGCGTCGAATTGCGACGACGAGCCTGGATACTGGGCAGCTTCCGCTGAGGCTCGCCGATCGACGCAGCGGACGCGTGGTCTTCGTATCTCACTGCCTTCTCAACGAGAACGTCCGGTACCTGGGCGGCGCATGCCGGCCGGGACCGATCAAGGAGTGGGTCGAAAGGTGGGCGGCCGAAGGCGTCGG
>DASTIX010000167.1:0-5407 GCA_035717165.1 Candidatus Dormiibacterota bacterium | reverse complement strand
ACCGATCCAGACGGCCTCGCCGGCCACCGTCACATGAGAGAAGCCACGCGCCGGTGCGAGCTCCGGTGGATTGATGTTGCGCGGAACGTCATGCTGCATGAAGCTAGTATGAGCAGGCACGCGGAGGGGACTTGACGCAGGTCACGCGGTCGGCCCATGTCGATACCTTCACCATGGAGAACCTCCCGCCGCGCGATCAGTGGCCGGAGTTCCTCTTCACGCTCCCCGAGCTCCGCTATCCGTCGACGCTGAACTGCGCGGCCGAGCTCCTCGATCGCCATGTCGCCGCGGGTCATGGGTCGAGGCGCTGCCTGGTCACCGACGACGGCGAGTGGTCTTACGCGGAGCTCCTCTCGAAGTCGAACCACGTGGCTCGCGTCCTGGTCGACGATCTCGGGCTCGTTCCGGGCAATCGCGTTTTGTTGCGCGGGCCCAACAACCCGTGGCTGGTTGCCGGCTGGCTCGGCGTGATCAAGGCCGGTGGCGTCGCGGTGACGACGATGCCACTTCTGCGCACGGGCGAGCTGAAGGCGATGATCGAGATCGCAGAGGTCACGATCGCGATCTGCGACCACCGGTTCGTCGAGGATCTGCAGGCGGCCGCACCTGCGCGATTCGACATCGTCACCTATGGGACCGACCGTCAGGACGATCTGACACGGCTCGGTGGGGCAAAAGCTGCGGCGTTCGAGAGCGTGGCGACCGCGGCGGACGACGTCTGCATGCTCGCGTTCACGTCGGGCACGACCGGAAGGCCGAAGGCGACGATGCATTTCCATCGCGACGTCCTCGCAATCGCCGACACCTTCTCGGCGCACCTGCTGACTCCCACTCCCAATGACCTCTTCGCCGCGAGCCCGCCGCTGGCCTTTACGTTCGGCCTGGGCCAGAGCCTCGTCTTTCCACTTCGAGCCGGAGCGGCGGTCTACCTCCTCGAGCAGCCTTCACCGAAGCGTCTCCTCGAAGCCGTCGAACGCCATCGGATCACGGTGCTGGCGACAGCGCCGACGGCCTATCGCGCGATGGTGCCGGACCTTCCAGCCGCGGACGTCTCGTCGATCCGCGCTGCGGTGTCGGCGGGCGAGACCTGTCCGAAAGCGACATGGGACGCGGTGCATGAGGCGGCGGGCCTGCGCATCATCGACGGCATCGGGTCCACCGAGATGCTGCACATCTTCATCTCGGCCGCCGGCGACGACATCCGCCCTGGATCGACCGGCCGCGCTGTGCCTGGGTACGTAGCCGAGCTGCAGGACGAAGAAGGGCGTACCGTGCCGGACGGGGAGCTGGGCCGGCTCGCCGTCAAAGGGCCGACCGGCTGCCGCTATCTTCGCGGCGACCGGCAGCGCACCTACGTTCAGGATGGATGGAACGTCACCGGCGACGTCTACGTGCGCGATGGCGACGGCTACTTCTACTACCAGGCGCGCGCCGACGACATGATCGTCACCGCGGGCTACAACATCGCCGGGCCGGAGGTCGAAGAGGCGCTGCTTCGCCATCCGTCGGTGGCGGAGGTCGCCGTCGTCGGCGTTCCAGACGAGCAGCGCGGCATGTTGGTGAAAGCGGTGGTCGTGCTGCAGAAGGGAGCGGATCTCGGACCCGAGCCGGCGAAGGCGTTGCAGGATTTCGTCAAGGCCGAGATCGCGCCATACAAATACCCGCGCATCGTCGAGTTCGCGGAGACGCTGCCCAGGACGGCGACCGGCAAGCTGCAGCGCTTCCGTCTCCGGGAGACTCGTAGCTGAACATCGGGATCATCGGCGGAGGACCCGCCGGCCTTTATCTCGCGACGCTGGCCAAGCTCCTGAACCCCAAGCACGAGATCGAGCTGTGGGAGCGGAACGCCGCCGACGACACGTTCGGCTTCGGCGTCGTCTTCTCCGACGAGACGTTGAGTGGGATCGAGAATGCAGACGCCGCGTTCTACGAGCGCCTCAGCAAAGACTTCGCCATCTGGGACGACATCGACGTGCACTTCAAAGGCCGGGTGATGACATCCGGCGGTCATGGATTCGCGGCCATCAGCCGGCAGCGCCTGCTCGCGATCCTGCGCGAGCGATGCGAGGAGTTCGGAGTGCGCATCCACCTGCGCGAGCTCGCGCCGAGCGTCGATCAGCTCCGCAACTCGTTCGACTTGGTCGTTGCCGCCGACGGTGTCAACAGCCTGACCCGCAGCGGGCGCGCGGATGTGTTTCACCCCGATGTCGACGTCAGGCACGCGCGCTACATCTGGCTCGGCACGCCGCTCGTCTTCGATGCGTTCAAGTTCTTCATCGCCGACACGGACATCGGGACCGTGCAGGCGCATGCCTATCCGTACAGCGCATCGATGAGCACCTTCATCGTCGAGCTGGAGGAGGACAGCTGGAAGCGCAGCGGCCAGCTCGATTCGGCCGAACGCTCCTGGAAGCCGGGCGAGAACGACGAGGCGGCGATCGAGTTCTGCTCGCGCGTATTCCAGAAAGACCTCGGAGGTGAGCCTCTTCTCGGCAACAACAGCCGGTGGATTCGATTCCCGACGGTGCGCACGCGCTGCTGGCGCGACGGCAATGTCATCCTCATCGGCGACGCCGCGCACACCGCGCATTTCTCGATCGGCTCCGGCACGAAGCTGGCCATGGAGGACGCGCTTGCGCTCGCCGCATGCTTGCACGAAAACCCGAACGTCGAGACCGCGCTGATCGCGTACGAGAAGGAACGTAGGCCGGTGGTCGAGAGCTCACAGCGCGCCGCACAGGCAAGCCTCGAGTGGTTCGAGAACATCGGGCAGTACGTGCGCCAGGAACCGCTGCAGTTCGCCTTCAACCTGCTGACCCGAAGCCGCCGGGTCACGTACTCGAATCTCAAGGTCCGCGATCCCGAGTTCGTCGAGCGCGTCGAGAGCTGGTTCAACCAGGACGGACCGGCAGTGCCGCCGATGTTTGCGCCGATCCGTCTCCGCGACCTCGAGCTCGATAACCGCGTGATCGTGTCGCCGATGGACATGTACTCGTCGGAGGACGGCCTGATCGGGGACTTCCATCTCGTGCATCTCGGCAGCAAAGCGCTCGGCGGCGCCGGGTTGGTGATGACGGAGATGGTGTGCGTGTCGCGGGAGGGCCGCATCTCGCCCGGATGCGCGGGCATGTATCTACCCGAGCACGAGGTGGCCTACAAGCGGCTGGTCGATTTCGTCCACGCGCAGACGCCGGCGAAGATCGGCATCCAGCTCGGACACGCCGGTCGCAAGGGCTCGACCCGGCTCATGTGGGAGGGCATGGACGAGCCGCTGCAGTCGGACAACTGGGACCTTATCGCTCCGTCGCCTCTTCCTTATCTATCTGTGAGCCAGGTGCCGCGGGAGATGACGAAGGCGGACATGGACGACGTGCGCGACCAGTTCGCCGAGGCCACGCGCATGGCGGCGCGAGCGGGATTCGATCTCCTCGAGCTCCACTGCGCGCACGGATATCTGCTCGCGAGCTTCATCTCGCCGCTGACGAACCGGCGCCACGACGAATACGGCGGCACCCTCGAGAACCGGCTGCGATTTCCGCTCGAGGTGCTCGACGCGGTCCGCGCCGAGTGGCCGGCGACAAAGCCGATGACGGTGCGGCTTTCGGCGACCGACTGGTACGAGGGCGGCCTCACCGCGGACGAGTCGGTGCAGGTCGCGCAGGCGTTTGCCGCGCACGGCGTGGACGCGATCGATGTCTCCACCGGGCAGACGGTTTCCGACGAGCAGCCCAGCTTCGGTCGCAGCTACCAGACGCCGTTTTCCGACCGCATCCGCAACCGCACCGGCATCGCGACGATCGCCGTCGGCGCGATCAGCAGCTACGACGACGTGAACACGATCATCCTTGCCGGCCGGGCGGACATGTGCGCCCTGGGACGAGCGCATCTCTACGATCCGGCGTGGACGCTGCACGCCGCGGCCGAGCAGGAGGTGGCGGTCCGGTGGCCGGTGCAGTTCCAGCGCGGCAGCCGCAAGCCGCCGAGCGGCCGGACCGACGGTCCGCGGCCGCGGCTGGAGCTGATCAAGGAGGGAGCGCGCAGCCGGCACCGGCGCTGGCGACCCTGACGAGCTGGAGCTACCCTTAGCGGACGGGCTGCGTCCGCAATTCTTCTGGAGGCTGGGAGCGGTGAAGACGAAGAAGATCCTTCTCGACGAGAGCGACATCCCTGACCGCTGGTACAACATCCTGCCGGACATGCCGGCGCCGCCGGCTCCGTACCTGAACCCGCAGACGCTGCAACCCATGGGGCCCGCCGACCTGGCGCCGATCTTTCCGCAGGCGATCATCGCCCAGGAGGTTTCGGCCGAGCCGTGGATCGAGATCCCGGATCAGGTCCGCGAGGTGTACAAGATCTGGAGGCCGAGCCCGCTCTATCGCGCCGACCGTCTCGAGAAGGCGCTCGACACTCCCGCGCACATCTACTTCAAGTACGAAGGCGTCTCGCCGGCGGGATCGCACAAGCCCAACACCGCCGTGCCGCAGGCCTACTACAACGCCCAGGAAGGCGTGAAGAGGCTGACGACCGAGACGGGTGCCGGCCAATGGGGATCCGCGCTCGCGTTCGCCGGTGCGCTTTTCGGGCTCGAGGTCACCGTGTACATGGTCAAGGTCTCGTACGAGCAAAAGCCGTATCGCCGGGCGATGATGGAGACCTGGGGCGCGACGGTGTTCGCGTCGCCGACGAATCTGACGAACGCGGGCCGCAGCATCCTGGCCGACGACCCCGACTCGCCGGGAAGCCTCGGCATCGCGATCTCCGAAGCCGTCGAGGACGCGGCCACGCATGACGAGGCCAAGTACTCGCTCGGCTCGGTCGTCAACCACGTGCTGCTCCATCAGACGGTGATGGGTCAGGAAGCCAAGAAGCAGATGGAGCTCGCCGGCGAGTACCCCGACGTCGTCATCGCGTGCGTCGGAGGAGGTTCCAACTTCGCCGGCTTGACCTATCCGTTCATCGGCGACAAGCTCAAGGGCCGCCAGCCGCACACGCGCTTCGTCGCCGCCGAACCGGCCGCATGCCCGACGTTGACTCGCGGCGTCTACGCGTTCGATTTCGGCGACGCGATCGGCATCGGGCCCGTCGTGAAGATGTTCACGCTCGGCCACAGCTTCGTGCCGGACCGGATCCACTCTGGCGGCCTGCGTTACCACGGCGACGCACCGTCGCTGTGCGCGCTGGTCGACCACAAGGTCGTCGAGGCCCGCGCGTACAAGCAGAACGAGGTGTTCGCCGAGGCGGTGCGCTTTGCGCGGAGCGAGGGATTCCTTCCCGCTCCTGAGTCGGCGCATGCGCTCCGGGCGGTGGCCGAAGAGGCCGCCGCTGCGCGCGAGGCGGGCGAGAAGCGGACGATCCTGTTCGGTCTTTCGGGGCACGGACACTTCGACATGTCGGCGTACGACGCGTA
>DASTIX010000166.1:0-2009 GCA_035717165.1 Candidatus Dormiibacterota bacterium | reverse complement strand
CTACTCACTCACGGCCGCGCTCGTGATCGGACGCGACGAACAGACCTCCGCGGTCGTGCCGATCGTGGCGTTCGTCGCGGTGCTCGCAGTGATCATCGTGTTTCGGCGGCTGCAAACGGCGGCGTTCCAATCGATCCAGCTCGCGTCGGTCCTGACCCAGGTCGCGCGCCGCGGCCGCGACGTGATCGACGGCCTCTACGTACTGAAAGCGCCCGCGAGGGACCCGACCGACGGCCCGCATCGCGCAAGCGCCGCAGCCGCCGCAACAGATCTGCAGGAGATCCGCTGGCCTCGCCCGGCCGCTGTCGTCCAGGTCATCGATGTGCCGCGTGTCCTGCGCGCAGCGGAGCGTGCCCGGGCGGTTATCGCCTTCAAGGTGGGATCCGGCGACATGATCGCCGAAGGGGCCACCATAGCCCTCGTCCGAGGACAGACAGCACCAGAGCTCGAGCGGGAGGTCTTGAAGGCGTTCACGGTGGGTCAAGAGCGGACGTTCGAGCAGGATCCGGCGTTCGCGCTCCGGTTGCTCGCCGACATTGGTCTGAGGGCCCTGTCACCTGCGGTGAATGACCCAACGACGGCCGTGCAGGCGCTAGAGACGATCGATGGTCTGCTCCGCGTGCTTGCAACTCGCGACCTCAGCGTCGAGCACGTCGCCGGCAGCGACGGCACCATCCGAATCGAACTTGTGCTCCCGACCTGGGACGACTACCTCGCCGTTGCGCTCGATGAGCTCATCGCACTCCCGACCCTGTCGCCGAACGTCTCGCGCCGGATCCTACGGCTGCTCGACGAGCTCGCGGCGATCACGCCACCGAGCAGGCGATCCGCACTCGAAGCTCGCCGCCGCCAGATCCGCGACCCAGCTCGTCGAGACCTAGCAGATGGCACAGCCTGAGCTCGACACCGCCGGCGGATCCCCGCGCGGCTGCGCGATCCCCCCTGCTGACGGCGGCCACACGGATCCTCACCGACTTCTCGCCTCACCGCCCCGCTCAGCGCCGCCACCGACGGCCCGATTCAGGGCTCGTCACGCCGTCAGCACCTTCGCACGAGCCCGCCTGCAGGTCGTCTGGCTCCGCGGCTGGGTCTCCGTCGAGCGCCAGTGCGAGATCGATCACTGGACGCGAAGGCACGCGTTGCACGCTACCGGCTCCGCACGTCGGCGTTTCGACTCAGCCAAGCAGGTCCTGAGACCGCTTTCTCATGCGCGATCGCGTTAACTGCCGGTCTCCTGTCTGACGCACGCGTGGACTGCTGCACGCACGGTGGGGTAGAAGCGCTCCGCGCCGATCTGCTTTCCGAGGCCAACGTCGTCTAGGCGATCCTTGAGTTGCGTGCGCATTCGCGCTACTACGAGCGACACGCCGTCGTCGCGCAGCTCGTCCACGAGTTGCCCGAGCGCCTCCTCACCGGTTGTATCGATGTGAGCGATGCCCTCGGCGTCCAACACCAGCCAGTGTGCCGTGGTCGGGGCGCCGCGCACCGCCTCGCGCATCCGTCTCATGACGTAACGGGCGTTGGCGAAGAACAGCCTGTCGTCAAGCCGGTACACGACGACGCCCGGCACGACGCGGGCGTCCGGGTGCTCCGCCACGTCGGCGAAGCGACCGAGCACAGCGTCGTAGCCGAGCACGGCATCTCCGGGCCGGGCGCTGCGGCGCACGGCATCCAGGATCGTGAGCCCGACGGCAAACACGACCGCCTCGAGCACCCCGACAACCACGACGCCGACCGTCGTGATCGCCGCGATCGCAACCTCGACCCGATCCGCCGCCGCAAGTGAGCGCCACGCCGAGATGTCGATGAGCCCCATCGCCGCGGAGACGATCACGGCGCCCAGCACCGCCTTCGGGAGATGGGCGATCGGAGCGGTCAGGAACAGCAGGATTGCCACCACCGCGACGGCTGCGAGCAGCGCGGCGATCTGGCTCCGCGCGCCCATCGAGTCGTTCACGGCAGTCCGTGACCCGCTCGCCCCGACCGGAAACGCCTGCGAGACGCCGGCC
>DASTIX010000165.1:0-15784 GCA_035717165.1 Candidatus Dormiibacterota bacterium | reverse complement strand
GGTCGCCGGCGCCAGCGGCATGACGGTGATCGTCCCCGGCGATTCGAAAGCGCACGACGCCCGTCTCGTCGACTATGACTGCCAGACCGGCGTCGCCGTGGTCAAGATCGACCAGGTCAGCGGCCTCCCGACACTGGCGTTTGCCGATCCGACCGCGCTCGTCCAGGGCCAGGTCATCGTCGCCGTCGGCGGGCCGATCGACGGTGGCGCCGTGACGCCCGGCTACGTCAGCGCCATGCACCGCGTCACCGATGCGAGGGATCCGGTCAACATCGGCCACACCATCACGTTCAGCGACACGATCCTTACCAGCGTCGCGATCGACGACGGCACGTCCGGCGGTCCGCTGCTCAACGTCCAGAGCCAGGTCGTCGGCATCGCCATGGAGTCGCCCGCGACCTTGAACGGTTTCGGGCTCAACGTCGCCGACATCCAGGACGACGTGCAGCAGATCCTTTCCACCGGCAAGGTGATGGTCGCGTCGCTGGGTGCAACAACCACGGATGTCACCGCCGAGGGGGCGCTCGTCAACGGCCTCCCGCAGGGCGCGCAGCTCGTCATCGTCGAGAAGGGCGGCCCGGCCGATGCCGCCGGTCTGCAGGGCGGCGACGTGATCACGCAGGTCGACGACGTCCACATCGACGCCGCGCATCCGCTCTCGCTGCTCCTCCGCTCCACGTTCCACGCCAACCAGCGCGTGACGGTCAGCTACAGGCGCGGCCAGAACTCGACTCAGGCGGAGGTCACTCTCACCTCGCAGCATCCGACCTGTCCATGAGCTCCGTGATGTCCGGCAGCGTTCGCGACTCCATACAGGACGCACTGATCAAAGCCGTGCGCGACATCGGGGTCGACGGCGAGATTCCCGACCTCGAGCTCGGACGCGCGAAGGTCGCGGCGCATGGTGACTACGCCAGCTCTGCCGGCCTGAAACTCGCGCGCGTTCTGAGGCGAAAGCCGGACGAGATCGCCAAAGACCTCGCCGCTCGGATCGAGGTCGCCGACGGTGCCGCGACCGCCGCGGCTGCGGGCGGCTACGTCAACTTCCGCCTGCAGGACGCATGGCTGCAGAGGCTCGTCACGCGCGTCACACCGTCGTACGGATCTCGCGACCTCGGCCACGGGGAGCGTCTGCAGGTCGAGTTCGGGAGCATCAACCCGACCGGTCCGCTGCACATCGGCCACGGTCGTGGCGTGATCCTCGGCGATTCGATCAGCCGGGTCCTTACCTTCACCGGCCACCAGGCGCTGCGCGAGTACTACGTCAACTCCGACAACACGCAAACGCGTCGCTTTGGTGCCTCGGTGTACGCGCGCCTGCACGGCCAGGAGCCGCCCGAGGGCGGCTACACGGGCGAGTACGTCGCCGACATCGCAGAGATGGCGAGACACGACCTGCCGGGAATCGACGAGCTGCCCGAAGAGGCGGCCGAGCCGAAGCTCCGCATGTATGCCATCGACAAGATGGTTGAACGGATCGGCGCGACCGTCGCGCGCCTCGGCGTGCGCTATGACAAGTGGTACTACGAGAACCGTCTGTGGGAAGAGGGATTGCCCCAGGAGGCGATCTCGCGTCTGCGCGAGCAGGGATTCCTCAAAGAGAAGGACGGCGCCCTGTGGTTCGGCGACCCGGCCGGCGCGCGCGCAGGGCGCTCCGATGAAGGCGTGGAGGAAGAAGACCGTGTCGTCATCCGTAGCAACGGCCAGCCGACGTACTTCGCGTCGGACCTCGGTTACCTCCTCAGCCGTTTCGAGCGCCGCGACTACAACCGCGTGATCGAGGTGTGGGCCGCGGACCATCACGGCTACGTGCCACGCATGAAATCGGCGGCGGCCGCGCTCGGCTTCGGTGGCGAGAGGCTCGTGATCATCATCCACCAGATGGTCAATCTCAAAGAGGGCAAGATGTCGAAGCGCGCCGGCAGGTTCGTCCCGCTCGACGAGCTCATCGACCGCGTGGGCTCCGACGCCGTTCGCTACTTCTATTTATTGCGGTCGCCGGACACCACGATCGAGTTCGATCTCGAGCTCGCGGTCACGCAGGGCAGCGAGAACCCCGTGTACTACGCGCAGTACGCGCACGCGCGCCTGTCCAACGTCGAGGCGACGGCCAGCGAAAAGCATCCGCACCTTCCTGAAGACGCGGACGTCGCCTTGCTGACGCAGCCGTGGGAGCTGGACGTGGCCCGCCAGCTCGCGTTCTGGCCCGACACCGTCGAAGAGGCCTCGATGCTGCTCGAGCCGCACCGCATTCCTTATTACGTGCACGACCTGGCGACGGCAGTCCACCGGTTCTACCACGCCGGCAACGCCGAGAGCCAATTCCGCGTAGTCGTCGACGACCCCGCCTTGACACGCGCGCGGCTGGAGCTTTGCCGCGCGGCGCGTCACACTTTGAAGACCGCGCTCGACCTGATGGGAGTCAGCGCGCCCGAAAGGATGTAAGGAGAAAGTCACTTGGACGTCACCTGGCTAGGACACGGCTGCTTCCGGCTACGTGGCCGCGGCGCGGCTGTGGTCACCGACCCGTATCCGCCCGCGATCGGTCTGAAGCTTTCGCGCATGGACGCGGAGGTCGTGACGGTGAGCCACGACCATGACAACCACAGCTACACGCAGGTGGTCCGCGACGGCGCGTACGAGATACATGGTCCAGGCGAGTACGAGATCGCGGGCGTCAGCGTGATCGGCGTGCCGACCTACCACGACGCCGAGAAAGGGAAGAAGGAAGGCCGCAACACCGTCTACCTGATCGAGATCGACGACGTGCGCGTCTGCCACCTGGGCGACCTCGGTCACAAGCTCGACGACACCGAAGCCGAGGCGGTCGCGACGCCCGATGTGTTGCTGGTTCCAGTCGGCGGCCGCACGACGATGAACGCCGCGCAGGCGGCCGAGGTCGTGCGCCAGCTCGAGCCTCGCTACGTCGTGCCTATGCACTACGCGATCCCTGGGCTCAAGGTGCAGCTCGACCCCATCGACCGCTTCCTCAAGGAGATGGGAGTCACGACTTCGGAGGCGCAGCCGAAGCTTGCCGTCCAGAAATCTTCAGTCGCGGAATACGAGACGAAAGTCGTGGTGCTCGAACCAAAGGCGGAAGTAAAAACATGAGCGGAAACAGCCTGTTTCCGCTCATCGGGCCGCTTCGCGGCCCTGCTCACCTTCCGGTTGTTGAGACTGACTGAATATCTTCTCGACGACACGGCAGGTGACCCAATGGACCGCGTGTCGCAGCCGGGCCAAGCCCGGCTGCCCTGGCAACCCTCGTCCTTTAGAGGTTTAGTCACAGCCTCGCTCCGGTAAAATCTGAAAAACCGCCAGGAGGTCGTCCATGTCGAAATACGTTTTCGTGACCGGCGGTGTCGTCTCCTCTCTCGGCAAAGGAATCACCGCGGCTTCGATCGGGAACATCCTGAAGGCGCGGCACCTGACCGTCTCCCTCCAGAAGCTCGACCCGTACCTGAACGTCGACCCAGGGACGATGAGCCCGTATCAGCACGGCGAGGTCTTCGTCACCGACGACGGAGCGGAAACCGACCTCGACCTCGGCCATTACGAGCGGTTCGTGGACGAGAACCTGACCGTCGCGTCCAACGTCACGACCGGAAAGATCTATCAGGACGTCATCGCGCGCGAGCGTCGCGGCGACTACCTCGGAGCCACCGTCCAGGTGATCCCGCATGTGACGAACGTGATCAAGGAGAAGATCCTCGGCGCGGCCAAAGATCCGAAGGCGGACGTGGTCGTCGTCGAGGTGGGCGGGACCGTCGGCGACATCGAATCGCTGCCTTTCCTCGAAGCCATCCGCCAGCTGAAGAACGACCTCGGACGACAGAACGTCTTTTACGTGCACGTGTCGCTCGTGCCGGTAGTGCATGGGCAGGAGATGAAGACCAAGCCGACGCAGCACTCCGTGCAGGCGCTGCGCGCGATCGGTATTCAGCCCGACGCGATCATCTGCCGGTCCGAGCTGCCGATCGACGGCGACCTCAAGGAAAAGATCGCGCTGTTCACCGACGTGCCACGCGACGCGGTCGTGTCGGTGCCCGACGTGTCGTCGATCTACGAAGTGCCGCTCATGCTCGAGGCCGCGGGCCTGGGCAAGGTGATCGCGAAGCACTTCGAGATCGACGACGGAGCGCACATCCCAGACCACGAGCCCTGGATCCAGCTCGTCGAGCGCATCAAACATCCACGCGCGTCCGTTCCGGTCGCGATCGTCGGCAAATACATCCAGCTGCCCGACGCTTACCTGAGCGTCATCGAGTCGCTGCGCCACGCGGGCATCCACCACGGTCTGGCTATCGACATCCGCTGGGTGTCATCGGAAAAGCTCGAGAGCGGCGACACGTCGCCGTTGATGGGCGTGGCCGGAATCGTCGTGCCCGGCGGCTTCGGTTATCGCGGAATCGAAGGCAAGGTGCAGGCGTCGCGTTATGCGCGGCACAACCGCATTCCTTATCTCGGTCTATGCCTTGGTATGCAGTGCGCGGTCATCGATTTCGCGCGCGAGATCCTCGACGCTCCGGACGCCAATTCCACGGAGTTCGCGGCGTTCACCTCGACGCCGGTGATCGACCTGATGCCCGAGCAGCGCAACGTCGACCAGATGGGTGGCTCGATGCGCCTCGGCCTTTACCCGTGCAAGCTGTTGCCTGGCTCGAAAGCCCACAAGGCGTACGGTGAGGAGGTCGTGTACGAGCGCCACCGCCACCGCTTCGAGTTCAACAACGAATACCGTGAGCTGATGGGTGACGCCGGCATGGTCTTCAGCGGCGTGTCGCCGAACGGAAGGCTCGTCGAGATCATCGAGCTCGCCGACCATCCATGGTTTGTCGCGAGCCAGTTCCACCCCGAGTTTCGTTCGCGGCCCAATCGGGCGCATCCGCTGTTCCGCGAGTTCGTGCGCGCGGCCTTTCTCCAGACGGGCGACCAGATGGAGCTGCGTCCGGCAGAGCTGCTCGAAGAGACACCGGCCGAGTAGCACCCGATGGAGCAGCAGAGAAGCGGGATTCCGGCTTTCCACGCGCGCGGAGAAGAGCTTGCGCTCGAGCTCGTCCACGCCACCGAGGCGGCGGCACTCGCGTGCGCCGACTTCCTCGGCAAGGGTGATCCAGACCGCGTCAGCAAGAGCGCGGCCGACGCCATGCGAGCGGCGGTCGAACGATCGGGCCTGAGCGGCACGGTCGCGCTGAGCCCGCGGCACCAGGGTCACCTGCCACAGGGGCTCGCCCTCGGTGGAGGCGATCGCAAGGTCGACTTCGGCGTGTACGCGCTCGAAGGCGCAAGTCAGGTCGCGCGAGGACACATCAACTCGATCACGACGCTGGTCGCAGCGGAGCCGGGCGCCTTCCCGCGGATGCCTGCCGTCTCGCACGTCGACAAGTTCGTCGCCGGCGCGGCGGCCCGGGGCGCGATCGACCTCGACGACTCCATCGCCGACAACCTCCGTCGCATCGCCTTTGCCAATGACGTTCGCGTCCAGGACCTGACCGTCGCGATCCTCGAGCGCCCGCGGCACCAGGAGTTGATCGCGGAGGTCGCCGCGGCCGGTGCGCGCATCCGGACCCTCGAGGAGGGCGACTTCGCAAGCGCGGTGATGGCCGCGCTGCCGGGCAGCGGGATCGACGCGGCGATGGGCATCGGCGATCTGCACGCCGCCCTGATCGCGGCGTGCGCGGTGCGATGCCTGGGTGGCGAGTTCGTGGTGCGGCTGATGCCGCGGAACGACGAGGAAAAGAACCTGCTCCCCGAAGCCGGTCCGGCCGTCTACGGGTTGGCCGACCTGGCGCCTGTCGGCGACGTCGACGTCGCCATCACGGGCGTGAGCGGCGGCCCCTTGCTTCCCGGGGTCACGTTCGGCAGCGGCTTTGCGGAGACGTCATCGCTGGCGATGTCGAGCCGCCACGGCACGATCCGCCGGCTGACCACGAGACACCTCCGTGGCACCGGATTAGCGTCCGCCGGGTAGGGGTATCAATAGACAGGTAACCCTTGAGCCAGAACGATCCCCAGCGATACGAATATCTGCCGCCTCCCCCGCCTACTCCTCCCCAGTCATGGGGCGGTGGGGCAGCCGGCGGAGGGGCTCAGTACCAGGGCCAGTCGGACATCCCGCCGCAGTCGCCGTACCACTACTCGGCGACTCCCCGGCAGCGGAACTCCGGCGGGCTCGTCGGCTGGCTCGGTTCAGGCGCACTCGCGCTGTGGGCCGTCGTCAAGTACGGCCTGATCTTTCTCGTCAAGCTGCCCGCCGGCGCCACGATCCTCTCGATGCTGCTCAGCTTCGGGGGCTACGCCCTGCTGTTCGGGCCGTGGTTCGCGGTGGCCCTGATCGTGATGATCTTCGTCCACGAGATGGGACATGTCCTCGAAATCCGTCGCCAGGGCATGCACGCGACAGCGCCGATCTTCATCCCATTCCTCGGCGCCGCGATCTTCCAGCGCTCACACCCGACCGACGCCCTGAAGCAGGCGCAGATCGGGATTGCGGGACCGATCGCCGGCACTCTGGGCGCCACCGCAGCATTTCTGCTCTACGGCTCGACCGGCCAGCCCGTCTTTCTGCTCATGGCCTGGATCGGCTTCTACGTGAACCTTTTCAACCTGATCCCGATCTGGCAGCTCGACGGCGCGTGGATTCTGGGTCCCGTCTCGCCGTACTTCCAGGTCGTCGCGCTGGCGATCGTCGGCGTCGGCGCGCTCGCGCTCAACTTCTTCGTCAGCCCGCTGCTGATCGTGTTCGCCCTGCTTGGAATTCCGAGCCTGATCGCCCGGTTCCGGAACGCGAACAACCCCTACTACACGTCGGTTCCCGTCATGGGCCGCCTGACCATGGGGTTCGCGTGGGTGGGGCTTGTTCTGTACCTCGGCATCATGAGCTTGCAGGCCCACAGCCTGATGACGGCGATCGCTCGGTAAACTACCGGCTGGAGTAAACCTTGAAAACACAGATTCATCCCACCTTCTACGAGGACGCGCTGGTCACTTGCGCCTGCGGGAACACGTTCCGGACGGGTTCGACGCGGCGCGAGCTCAAGACCGAGATCTGTTCCGTCTGCCACCCGTTCTTCACGGGCACGCAGCGCATCGTTGACACGGGCGGCCAGGTCGAGCGCTTCCGCAAGCGGGCTGAGCGGGCGACCGCCCGGAGATAAGTGCCGCTGCCGGAGGTAGGCGCTCCGGAAGGCCCGCCTAAAGCGAAGTCACAGCCCTTCTTCTATGGCGGCCAGGCCGTCATCGAGGGCGTGATGATGCGCGGGAAGAGCCACTACGCCGTCGCCGTCCGGCTTCCGAACACCAAGGAGATCGTGGTCGACCGGGGAGAGCTCAAGGCGCCGATCTACACGAACTCGATCTGGAAGCTGCCGTTCGTCCGCGGCCTGGCGTTGATCGGCGAGCAGCTGCACCTCGGGATGAAGTCGCTGATCTGGTCGGCGAACATGAACGCCAGCGGACACGATGTCCAGATCGGCAAGAAGGAGATCACGGGGTCTGTCGCGACCGCCGGCGTCTTCGCGCTCGTGTTGTTCATCGCCCTTCCGCTCTTCCTAGCCGGCCTCGCCGTCCACAGCAGCCGCGGATTCACCTTCGTCCTCATCGAAGGTCTGATCCGCGTCGGCCTGGTGCTGGGCTACCTCGCCGCGATCTCGCTTCTGCCCGATGTCCGCCGCGTGTTCCAGTACCACGGCGCCGAGCACAAGACGATCAACGCGTTCGAGTCGGGCTGGCCGCTCGACGTTACGAACGTGCGGCGTGCGAGCACGCTCCACCCTCGCTGCGGCACTGGTTTCTTGCTCGTCGTGCTGGTCGTGAGCGTGGTCGTGTTCAGCATCGTCGCGCTTTTCCATCCCAACCTGTTCTGGCTGGTGGCGAGCCGGATCATCGCCATTCCCGTCATCGCGGGATCCGGATTCGAGCTGATCCGGTTCATGGCGCGGCATCGCTACAACCCCGTTATCCGCATCGCGTTGCTGCCGGTGCTCGGAACTCAGAAGTTCACGACGCGGCAGCCGTCCGACGACATGCTCGAGGTCGCGATCTGCGCGTTCAACGCTGCACGCGAGGGTGAGGAGGAAACGGCGGGAGCGGCCGCTTGATCGATCGCGGCTCCCGCGCAGCGGATGATTGACAGACTAGAAGCGATAGCCAGGCGCTATCGCGAGATCGAGGCCGAGATGGGCCGGCCCGACGTCGCGACCGACCACGAGAAGCTGACCCAGCTTGCGCGTGAGCAGCGCTCGCTGCGCGAGATCGTCCAGGCCTATGACGCCTACAAGCGTGCGGAGCATGAGGTCGAGTCGGCGCGCGAAATGCTGCGACACGAGAAAGACTCCGAGATGCAGGAATACCTCCGCACCGAGGAGCGGCGCGCGCAGGAACAGATGGATCGCCTCGAGGAGCAGTTGAAGGTCTTGCTGCTGCCGAAAGACCCGAACGACGACAAAGACGTCGTGGTCGAGATCCAGGGCGCAGAGGGTGGGGAGGAGGCGGCGCTGTTCGCTGCCGACCTGTTTCGCATGTACACGCGCTGGGCGGAGAAGAAAGGATGGAAGGTGGACGTCGTCGACGCCTCGCCGACCGAGAAGGGCGGCTACGACAAGATCGAGTTCGAGGTGCACGGCCAGGGCGCGTACTCGCAGCTCAAGTACGAAGGCGGCGTGCATCGCGTGCAGCGCGTGCCCAAGACCGAGGCTCAGGGCCGTGTCCACACGTCGGCGGCGACGGTGGCGGTCATGCCCGAGGCCGACCCGGTGGAGGTGGAGCTCAAACCCGAGGATCTCGAGATCAAGGCTTCGACGTCGACGGGTCCTGGCGGCCAGAGCGTGAACACCACGTACTCGGCGATTCGCATCGTGCACAAACCAACCGGCCTCGTCGTCAGCATCCAGGACGAGAAGTCACAGCTGCAGAACCGCGAGAAGGCGCTGCGCGTGTTGCGCGCGCGTCTTTATGAGATCAAGCTCGCCGAACAGCAGGAGAAGATCGGCGCGCAGCGCAAGAGCATGGTGCGGAGCGGCAACCGCTCGGAGAAGATCCGGACGTACAACTTCAAGGACAACCGCGTCACCGATCACCGGATCAACCTCACGCTTCACAAGCTGGACCGCGTGATGCAGGGTGACCTCGACGAGCTGGTCTCCGCGGCGATCGCGGCGGAGAGAGCCGCGCAGCTGAACGGTGGACCCGACGGCGCCGGCGCGTGACGATTGTTGAAGTCCTGAAGCTATCGGCCGACTATCTCGCCAAGCACGGATCCGACTCGTCGCGTCTCGACGCTGAGGTGCTTCTCGCGCACGCGCTGCATATGCGGCGCCTGGATCTCTACCTGAAGTTCGACCGGCCGCTCACCGAGCCCGAGCTCGCCGCCTATCGCTCTTTGATCGCGCGGCGGGGGAAAGGGGACCCTGTCGCCTACCTCGTCGGGCACAAGGAGTTCATGGGCCTCGACTTCGAGGTCACGCCCGATGTCCTCGTTCCAAATCCCGATACGGAGGTGCTCGTGCAGCGTGCGGTGGCGATCGCTCGCGAGTCCGAGCGGCCACTGCGCGTGGCCGATGTCGGAACCGGCAGCGGATGCATCGCCGTCGCGGTCGCGCACTACGCGCCGAACACCGAGGTTTGGGCGAGCGACATCAGCGCCGCGGCGGTCGAGATCGCCACGCGCAACGTCGCGAGGCATCAGCTCGTCGATCGCGTCCATGTTTCGTGCGGTGACCTGATGACGTCCCTGCCAGGCGAGTTCGACCTCGTCTGCGCCAACCTTCCTTACGTGAGCGTTGACACGCGACTTCCCGCCGAAGTTACAGCGCAGCCCGCCCATGCTCTCTACGCCGGCGACCGCGGTGCGGCGCTGGTGAAGAGATTGCTCGAAGAAGCGCCATCGAGGTTGAGGCCGGGCGGAAGGATCCTGGCCGAGATCGATCCCTCGATCTCGTCCTCGGTCGCGACGGCGAACAGTCGAATCCACCGCGATCTCGGCGGCCACGAGCGCGTTCTCGAAACATGGTTCTGAAACCGACCCAGGCCGGATTCCGCCGTGCGGCGCAGCTCGTGCGCGGCGGAGCCGTCGTTGCCTTCCCGACCGACACGGTCTACGGCCTCGGCGCGAGCGCCGACGACGAGGTCGCGCAGAAGCGGATCTACCAGATCAAGGGCCGGCCGGTCGGCATGCCGCTGATCCTCATGGTCGCCGCGGAGTCCCAGCTCGAGGGGCTCGTGCACGTCGACTCGCGAGCCGAGTCCTACATCCGCAAATGGTGGCCTGGCCCGCTCACGCTGATCCTGCACGCGGCCGGCGGCGGGACGCTCGGCGTACGCATTCCAAAACACAAGGTGGCACTCGGCCTGCTCCGACACGCGGGCCCGCTGATGACCACGAGCGCCAACCTGCACGGGATGGAGGCCGCCATGAACGCCGACGAGGCAGGGGGCTTGAACGGCGTGATGGCGGTGCTCGACGGCGGCGTCGCGCCAGGTGGAACGGCGTCGACTGTCCTCGATTTGACGGGACCGGAGCCGCACGTGCTGCGCGAAGGCGCGATCCCAACGCCCGATTTGGTCGGGCCTCCTCCACTCAAGAGCGGCTGAGTCAAAAGGGACGTTTGTCCCATTGCGACCGCGAGCGTCGACGTGAAACCCTGCGCGGCGCATTCGTTTCCGTTTTGAACAGGGAGGCACCTTATGAATCGACTTCGTCGTTTGCTGCCCATCGTTGGGCTGGCCGGAGTGCTTGCGGCTGCCGGAGCGGCAGCGTCCGTGTCATCGGCATTCGCCTACGGGTCCGCGGACCAGCCGCTGGCGCAGGTGTCGGTATCGGCGAACTGCGACAACCCGTCCTTCCCGCTTTGCGCCAACGTGGTCGGCACCGGCGGCATCTGGTACTGGGTCGAAGTTGACGCCGGCGGCACAGGCGACATGACCGGCGCGGCCTGTGGCCACACCGTCGGCGGCGTGGGCGGCCCTGGCGGCGCAGGCGCGGGTTCGATCAAAGGCACCGCGACCTGGAGGTACACGACCCTCGAGACCGCACCGCCCGGTGCGATCTTCTTCGGCGCGTTCGACCCGCACGATAGTTATTACGCGATCACCCTGACGATCGGTGAAACGTGGCTGATCCCCACGACCACCGGGCACTACGCGACAAAGCTCACGAACGGAGTGCAGGTTCAGATCAACGTCGCTCCGTAACTGATAGCGAATTTGCGCCAGGGGGCCGGCATCCCCTGGCCACTCCGGGGCAAAGGCTAGGATTCGAACGTGACGACCAACATCACCACGATGTCGTTCCGCGCCCTGGACCGAACCGATCCAGACGTCGCCGACCTGATTCGCAAAGAGTTCAAACGGCAGAGCGAGACACTCGAGCTGATCGCCTCGGAAAACCTCACGAGCCCATCGATCCTCGAGGCGCTCGGAACGCTGCTCACCAACAAGTACGCCGAGGGTTATCCCGGCCGCCGCTACTACGGCGGAACTGGTGAGGTCATCGACAAGATCGAATCGCTTGCCGTCGACCGCGCGCAGCGATTGTTCGGCGCCGACTACGTCAACGTCCAGCCCCATTCGGGCTCGCAGGCGAATGCCGCCGTCTACATGGCGGTCTGCAAACCGGGCGACCGTGTGATGGGCATGGATCTCAGCGCGGGTGGGCATCTGACGCACGGCAGCCCCGCGAACTTCAGCGGCAAGCTCTACGAGATCCACTCGTACGGCGTCGACCGCGAGACCGAGCGCATCGATTACGACGCGGTCCAGAAGCAGGCCGAAGAGGTGCGGCCGAAGATGCTGCTCGCGGGTTTCTCCGCGTACTCGCGCATCGTCGATTGGGAGCGGATGCGAAGGATCGCCGACTCGGTCGAGGCGACGCTCTTCGTCGACATGGCGCATGTCGCGGGTCTTGTCGCGGGTGGCGTCTATCCGTCGCCTATCCCACACGCCGCCATCACCACGACCACCACCCAGAAGACGCTGCGTGGCGCTTGGGGCGCGATCATCCTCTGCAAGTCGGACTGGCAGAAGGCGATCGATTCGGC
Organism: Candidatus Dormiibacterota bacterium; assembly: GCA_035717165.1. Lineage (GTDB taxonomy): Bacteria > Chloroflexota > Dormibacteria > Dormibacterales > Dormibacteraceae > 40CM-4-65-16. Next base: position 3,749 of record DASTIX010000165.1, on the reverse strand, counting down.
CGTCTTCCCGGGCACTCAAGGTGGCCCGTTGATGCATGCGATCGCCGCCAAAGCCGTGTGTTTCGGCGAGGCGTTGAAGCCTGACTTCAAGCAGTACGCGCGGCAGGTCGTCGCCAACGCCACGGCGATGTCAGAGCATCTGACGAAGCGTGGGCTGCGCCTCGTCAGCGGAGGCACCGACAACCACCTGATGCTCATCGACCTCCGTCCGCAGAAGCGCACGGGCAAGCAGGTGCAGGACATCGCGGACACCGTCGGCATCACGCTCAACCGCAACTCCATTCCGTTCGACGATGCATCGAAGTTCAACCCAAGCGGCGTCCGCGTCGGCACGCCGTTGGTTACGACGCGTGGGATGAAGGAAGAAGAGATGGTCGTGATCGCCGACTGCATCGCCGACCTCGTGGAGCGCATCGACGATCCGGCGACGCTCGATTCAGTCCACGAACGTGCTCTCGAGCTATGTCGGAAATTCCCGATCCCATACGCGTTCGATTGAGTGCGATAGTCCGGACTAACCACGCATCCGCGCGGTGCCGACCGGTCGATAGTCCGGACTATCGCGGGTCGTGACCGACTTCTTCAGCAACGACGCGCTGAAGAGCCTCACGGTCCATCTGCTGCCGGGGCTGTGGCCCTTCGTGGCCGCGATGATCGTTTGCGTCGCTGTCGTCCCGTTCGCGATCTACCTGTCGCGCCGCTTCGGATGGATGGCCGAGCCGGGTGGACGCCACGCGCATGCGAAGACAATGCCGCTGCTTGGCGGCCTGGCCATGTATGTCGGTTTTGCGGTCGCGGTCGCGCTGTTCGCCCCTGAATACGGCGTAACCCCTGGCGTGCTGATCGTGTCCGGTCTTGCCATGTTGCTCCTCGCCATCGACGACCGCCGGCCTATGCAGCCTCTCGTCAAGCTGGCCGTGCAGATCGGGCTTGCCCTGGTCGCGGTGGTCGTGTACGGCGTCGAGATCAAGTTCGTCAGCCTTCCGGGCGGTCACATCGTTCAGCTCGGACTGCTGGTCACGCCCGTGAGCCTTTTCTGGCTCGTCGGGATGCAGAACACGATCAACTTCCTCGACGGCGCCGACGGCCTCGCCGCCGGTGTGACCGCGATCGTCGCCATCGTGCTGATGCTCGCGGCCGGCGAGCTCGCACAGATCGAGATCGTCAAGCTGAGCGGCGCCCTGGCGGGATGCTGCGTCGGCTTCCTCATGTTCAACTTCCCGCCGGCGCGCATCTTCATGGGTGACTCAGGCGCCCACTTCCTCGGCATGGCGCTCGGGATGATCTCGATCCTCGGCGTCGCCAAAGTCGCGGTCGCGTTCGCCCTCGCCGCGCCGGCGCTCGCGCTTGCGGTCCCGATCACGGACACGGCCTGGGCGATCGTTCGCCGCCGTCGCCAGAAAGCGTCCGTCGCGACGCCCGACCTCATGCACCTGCACCACCGTTTGCAGTCCTTCGGTCTCGACCAGCGCCAGACCTGCTACGTCTTCTATTCGGCCAGCGCCCTTCTTGGCGCCATCGGCCTGACGCTTTTCGGCCACGGCCGCATCCTGGCCGTCGTTCTCGCCGCGACCGCGATCATGGTGGCGACGGTCGCTGTCGACCTTCTGGACCACACCGGTCTTCGGGTGCCGGCGCCGTGGTTGGCCCGACTCCTCGGTGTTACGGGTTCCCGGTAGGATTTAGCGCGGGCATGCGCCCACCGAGCTCGGGTCCCAGCGGGGCCGACATGGCGGGAATAGGAATCTATTTCGCCGCCGCTGTGATGCTTCCTTTGCTCGGCGGCGTAGCCCTCGACAAGGTTTTCGGCACGGCGCCTGTTTTTGTCCTCGTCGGACTGGTCGTGGGCCTGGCGGCAGGCGGAACCGCGGTCTGGTTGAAAGTTAGGGAGCTGTCGAGGTGACATCGTCGAGCGTCGTGCTGCGGCAGACTGCGGTGGGCTGCGCGATTCTGGCGGCCGCGAGTGCAGTCGTCGTATCGCTCGCCGGCCACCCGATCCTCGGAGTGGGATTCGGCGCCGGCCTCCTGGTCGGCTCACTCAACGGCTACCTGATCGACGGCTTGCTGAGTCGTGGTGCGCCGTTTGTGGCCGCAAGTCTCGCCCGCATCGTCTTCTTCAGCTCTCTGGTGTTGATGGCCGCGGTGGTCCTTCGCAACAACGCGTGGGCGGTGGCTCTGGGCATCGGCGTGGCACAGCTCGTCATGATGGGCGTCAGCATTCGCCGAGGGCTCAAGCGGTGATCTTCCTCGAGGGCGGATTCGGCACTCATCCGACCATCAACTTTGGCTGCGGGACGCTCTGCACCTTCAACTACGACAGCGTCATCTCGAGCGTCGTCGCGGTCGTCATCACGCTGGCGATCGCTTTCTGGATCAAGTCGAAGCTGAAGAGCGGCCGGCCCAGCCGCGTCCAGGCGGTGTTCGAGTGGGGCTACGACCAGCTGAGATCGCTGATCCGGACGAACGTTTCGGACGACGCGCTGTTCATCATCCCGCTCGCCCTCACCCTGTTCCTCTTCATCCTGGTCGCCAACTGGCTCGAGTTCTTCCCCCTCGTCATCTTCCCGATCCTCCACGGCGCGAACGCCGATCTCAATCAAACGCTCGCGATGGCGCTGATCGTCATCGCCGTCGTGCAGTGGTACAGCGTCAGGGTGCTCGGTTGGCGAGGCTACTTCCGCAGGTTCACCAAGCCGTTCGAGATGCCGCTGGCGTTTCGAATCGGGTTTGCGCCCTTCAACATCCTCGAGGAGGTGGTCAAACCGGTCACGCTCTCCCTCCGACTGTTCGGCAACATCTTCGCCGGCGCGGTGATGATCGCACTCATCGCCAGCCTCGGCGAGCTTTCACTGCCGGTGCTGGGCACGATCGGCGGCACTCTCATCGGCACGATCCTGCTTGCGATCTGGAAGAGTTTCGACGTCATCTTCATCGGTTTCATCCAGGCCTTCATCTTCATGCTGCTCACAGTCATCTACTTCGGCATGGCGCGCGAAGGACTCGAGCACGAACACCATTAGGAGGAAGACATGACTGACCACGGACTTGTTCTCGCCGGAGCGCTCGTCGCCTTCGGCCTCGCGATCGGCCTCGGCGCCATCGGCGCGGCGTTCGGCGACGGACTCGCCGGCAACGCGTTCATCAGCGGCGTCGCGAGGCAGCCGGAGGCACAGGGTCGAATGATCCCGTGGCTTTTCACCATCGTCGGTCTGGTCGAGGCGATGTACTTCATCAACCTCGCGTTCGGCTTCGTGTTCCTGTCGAACGTGCCGAGCAAGTAGAGGCCGCATGGCATATCTCGCGACGACCGGCACGGCAGGCGTCATCGACATCAACGGCACGGTGATCGTCGAGATCCTGACGTTCCTCGTGATGCTCGCGATCCTTGCGCGATACGTGTATCCGGAAGTGGTCAAGATCGCCGAAGCGCGCCAGCGCGCGATCGCCGAGCAGCTGGCCGAGGCAGAGCGCGCGAAAGAAGAGGCCGAAGCGAAGCTCCAGGATGCGCGGCGACAGCTCGACGACGCCCGCCAGACGGCACAGCAAGTCGTCGACTCGGCCAACAAGTCCGGCGAGCAGGTTCGCCAGGATCTCAAGCAGAAAGCCGAGGAAGAAGCGCGGCGAATCGGAGAGTCTGCTCGCAAGGAGATCGATGCCGAAAGGGAGCGGGCGTTGGAGTCGGCTCGAACCGAGGTGGCAGCTCTTGTCGTCGCCGCCACGCAGAAGGTGATCGGCGAGACGCTCGACGA
>DASTIX010000164.1:0-11415 GCA_035717165.1 Candidatus Dormiibacterota bacterium | reverse complement strand
CTGCCGAACGGATCAGGAGGCATGATGGCCTTCGACCTCGAGGGTGGCCGCGATGCGGTGCAGAGAATGATCAAGCGCTTCTCGCTCGTCACGTTTGCGGCGAGCCTCGGTGGGGTGGAGACCACGATCAGCTATCCGGAGATCACGTCCCATCGCTCGATGTCGTCGGCCGAGCGCGCCGAACTCGGCGTCGGCTCGGGCACTGTGCGAGTGTCGGTTGGGCTCGAGGATCCGGACGACATCATCGGCGACTTCGAACAGGCCATCGCGCGCTAAGTGGCCGCGTCGACGCTGTTGCAGCTGGTGGAGGCCGTGGCCGGCGCGATCATCGTTCTGATCGGCGCCCTGACCCGGTCAGGACCGCTGACGTTGGTCGGCGGCGGCTTTTTGATGGGGCTTGCGATCGCGAACATCCTCGCGCCCGAGGGCGGCTCGATCTACCGCCGGTCGTTCATCGGCTACGTCATAGCTGCTGTGTTTGTGCTGGTGGGACTGATCCTGTACCACCTCGCCGCCTAATCTGATTCACGGTGCGGTCGACAGGAACACGGGGCATCACGGCGCTCGTCGGCAACACGCCGCTCATCCGCGTGCGCCTGTTTGAACGCGAGTTTCCGAACGTCGAGGTCTACGCCAAGGCCGAGTGGTTCAACCCCGGCGGCTCCGTCAAGGATCGCGCGGCGCTGTCGATGATCGAGGACGGCGAGCGGCGCGGAGCGCTCACGCGGGACAAGACGATCATCGACTCAACTTCCGGCAACACCGGCATCGCATACGCCCTCATCGCATCGGCCAAGGGTTATCGCGTCAAGCTCGTGATGCCCGGCAACGTCAGCGCGGAACGCAAGGCGCTCGTCAGTGCATATGGCGCGGAGATTGTCTACAGCGACGCCGGCGACGGCTCCGACGGCGCGATTCTCATGGTGCGCGAGCTGGTGTCGATGGACCCCGACTCCTATTTCTATCCCGATCAGTACTCGAACCCGGCCAACCCACGCGCCCACTACGAGGGCACCGCGGTCGAGATCCTCGAGCAGACGTCCGGTCGCATCACGCATTTCGTTGCAGGGCTCGGCACCACCGGAACGTTCGTGGGGACGTCGCGCCGGCTGAAAGAGCACGACGCTTCGATCAAGACGATCGCGGTTCAGCCGGAGGATTCGTTCCACGGCCTGGAAGGCCTCAAGCACCTGCCGACTGCGATCGTGCCGCGGATCTGGGACGCGTCGCTCGCGGACGAAGTGTGGGGATGTCCGACCGAGCCGGCCTATCAGCTGGCGCGCGATGTGGCGCGAACCGAAGGGCTGTTGGTCGGCCACTCGAGCGGTGCGGCGCTGTGGGCCGTGCGCAAACTGGCGGCAACGATTCGCGAAGGAGTGGTCGTCACGGTGTTCCCAGATTCGGGCGACCGCTACCTCTCCACCGGTCTTTACGGCCGCAAGAAGTGAAGATCCACGGTCCGGCGCTCGAAGCAATCCGCGCGCACGGAGCGGAGGGATACCCGCACGAGATCTGCGGCGTGATGGTCGGCCCGCGCGGCGATCGCACGGTGACCGAAGTGAAGCGGGCGCGCAACATCATCGTCGAGCGGGCTCGTGACCGCTACGAGATCGACCCTCGCGATCAGATCCGCATCCAGCGCGAAGCAGACGCCGCCGGCCTCGACATCATCGGCTACTACCACAGCCATCCCGACCATCCCGCGCAAGCGTCGCGGTTCGACACCGAGCGCGCGTGGGCCGGCTACGTCTACGTGATCGTCGCCGTGCACGAAGGCAGGCCGGTCGACGCCAACGCGTTCGTCGCCGACAACGACGGAGGGCCATTCCGCCCCGAGCCTCTCGAAGTCGTTTGAGAGCCTGGCTCAACCGCAACGTCCTCGGCATCGGTCTTGCCGACCTGGCGGCGGACGCGAACTACGAGATGGTGCTCGCCGTCCTTCCGCTGTTCATCACGGCGGGACTCGGGGCTCCCGTGTTCACCGTCGGCCTGGTCGAAGGCGTCGCGGATGGCTCGTCGGCCGCGATCAAGGTGTGGAGCGGCTGGTACAGCGACCGCATCGCGTGGCGCAAATCGCTGGCCGTCGGCGGCTACACCGCGACCGGGCTTGGCTTCTCGCTGCTCGTCGGTGTTGCGACGTGGCCGCAGGTGCTGGTTTCGCGCGCGTTTGCGTGGATCGGGCGCGGTCTGCGCCAGCCGATCCGTCAAGCGATGCTCGCGGGGTCGGTCGACAAGAGCGACCTCGGCAAAGCATTCGGCTTTCACGAGGCCCTCGACACGGCGGGGGCGCTCGTAGGTCCCGCTATCGCCTTTGCTCTGCTCGCGACCCATCACGGCTTTCGGACCGTGTTCACCGTCGCGATCATCCCCGCCGTCCTGGCCGTCTTCTTCTTCGCGTTTCTGACGCGAGATCCACGTCGAGGGGCGAAGCCCGCAAAGCCGCCGGACTTCAAGCTGCCGCACCGGTTCTGGCGTGTGCTGGTCCCGATCGGGGTTTTTGGCGTCGGCAATTTCGCGACCGCGTTCTTCACGCTGCGCGTGGCGCAGATCCTTCAGCCGGAGCTCAGCGCGCCGGCCGCCACGGCGGCGGCGGTCGGCTTTTATCTGGCGCACAACGCAGTGGGAACAGCCGTCTCGTTTCCAGCGGGGTGGCTCGCCGACCGCGTCGGCAAGCCGCGCGTCCTGGCCGGCGCGTATGCGGTGTTTGGGGCGGCGTGCGTGGTCGGCGCCTTCGGACACGGGTGGTTGGCGGTCGGGCTGCTCGCATTGCTCGTGGGCTCGCAGGAGCCGGTCGTGACCTCGGTCGAGAGCTCGCTTGCCGGGTCGATGGTCGACGAACCGAAGCTCGGCACCGCCTACGGCGTTCTAAACGGCGTCAATGGTGCAGGAGACCTCGCCTCGAGCGTCCTCGCGGGCTTGCTGTGGATGGCCAGCCCATCGATCGCCATGGGCCTCGGGTTCGTACTCAGCGTGATCGCCTCTGCAATCCTGTGGGCGTGGCTAGGCCCATCGTCGCGATCGTCGGCCGACCAAACGTCGGCAAGTCGACGCTCTTCAACCGCCTGATCGGACAGCGGAAGGCGATCGTCGACGCGCAAGCGGGACTGACACGTGACCGTCTTTATGGAGTCGCCGAGTGGCGAGGACGCGAGTTCTCGGTGGTCGACACCGCAGGCCTTGACCTCGACGGGCGCGACGATCCGTCCCGCGCCGCCATCGAGGCGCAGACGCGGATCGCGATCGACCAGGCGGAAGTCATCTTGCTGCTGCTGGACGTGCGCCAGGGCTTGACGGCGATCGACCGCGACATCGCCGCGATGCTGCGCAAGTCGCGGCGACAGATCATCGTGGCGGCGAACAAGGCCGACTCGCCCAACGATCGCCATTTCGCGCACGAGCTGCTCGAGCTCGGTTTCGACGAGCCGTCGCTGATATCGGCGCAGCATGGATTGGGAGTGGGGGAGCTTCTGGACCGGATTCTGTCGGCATTACCGGCGTCCGAGACAGAGCTTGCAGACTCGGCGGCGGATCGGCTCGCGATCATGGGGCGCCCCAACGTCGGCAAGTCGTCGCTCTTGAACGCGCTGCTCGGCGATGAAAGGGCGCTGGTCAGCGCGACGCCAGGCACGACCCGTGATCCGATCGACACCGACCTGGTCTTCGACGGCGTCCCGGTTGTGCTCGTCGACACCGCGGGGATCCGCCGCAAATCCTCGAGCCGCGATCGACTCGAGCGATACAGCCTGCTTCGGGGCATTGCCGCCATGGAGCGATCCGATGCCGTCCTGCTCGTCGTCGACGCGTCGGCCGGCGTGCTGGCGCAGGACCAGCACGTCGCTGGCTACGCGCTCGACGCCGGCAAGGGGTTGGTGATCGTGGTCAATAAGATCGACCTCGTCGAGCCGGCCATGCGCAAGCCGGCCCACTGGCGGAAGGCGCTCGCGGGAGAGTTCAAGTTCGCGACGTTTGCGCCGGTGGTCACGGTCTCGGCCAAAACCAAAGAAGGCATCGGGACGATCCTGCCCACCGCGCTGGAGGTCGTCGGACAGCGCCGGATCAAGATCCCGCCGAGCGAGTTGAACCGTGTTCTACGCGACGCGTTTCAGGAACATCCACCGCCGTCGTTCAAAGGCAAGCGGCTGCGCCTGAACTACGCGACGCAGGCGGGGGCCGAAGCACCGACGGTAGTGCTGTTCGTCAACGACACGGGGCTTTTGCACTTCTCGTACAGGCGGTACCTCGAAAAGAAGATCCGCGACCGGTTCGGCCTGTTCGGAAACCCGCTGCGGCTGGTGCTCCGTTCAGATTCGAACCGGCGTCAGATCACGGGTACCAAAGCGGGAAGTCGGAGATGAGGAGGTCCTGGTCGACGTTAGGATCCGAACCAGCGCTCAACATGAATTGCCACGCCGTCCCATGCTCCGGGCAATGAGTGTTGTAGGCCATGCTCCAGCTCGGCCAGTTTGTCTTCGAATACGCCCCTGAGAGCGAGGCCTGGAAAGTCCAGATGTGTGAGTTGCCTGCGATTTCCGGACGAGCGCCGACAGCGGCACAGTAGGCGTTCGCGAATTCAGTACCGGGTCCACCGTTTCCGTAGTAGGCAGGCACATAGTTCGCTGCGATGACGCCGTCGTACCAGCCCTGGATGAAACCGCCGTCAACGTTCGCGGCACCAGGACATGCGGCCCCAGGCGGTTCGATGTCGATCGTGAGGGCGACCCCCGACGGTATTCCGATCCCGCGCGCGGCCGCGACTGCAGCGGCGGCGTATTGACGGCCGGTGTCGTAGCCGGCGACGTTGGAGCAGTTGTAATCGTTGTAGATCGGCAGGATGCCCATGTGGTAGTAGCGAGCAGATGAAATCTCATCGGCGCTGATGCCAGGGCATACCGTGTTCGTCAGGTACCTTCCCCAGAAATCAGGCGAGCCGAGTTGCGTCACCACTGCGGGATAGCTTCCGTCCGTGAAGGCACTGCACGAGTCGACACCCCATAGGACTCGAGAGGTGTGGACGGTGGGTGTGACCATCGGCGATGTCGCCTGGACATTCGTCAGCCGTATGCTGTCGGGCTTTGCAAGAAGCTGGCCCACGTTGCCTTGGGTGGGCGAGACCATAGTCCCGACCGCAGCGGTGAAAGACGGCATCGCGCCCGTGATGGTCACGTCGGTGCTGCACAGGCTTCCCGTGTTGCACATCGGCGCGACGAGATCGCCTTGATTGTCGAAGATACCGAGGCTCCATCCGCTGTTCTTCAGCTCAGCGTTGACGGCGGCCTCCACGTGGATGACGCCGCCGGGCTGCGAGCTGTTGGTCGTGGCGCGGACTGCCACTGAGAGCCAGGTGACGGGAAACACATCGGTTTGTGCCACAACCTGTTCGGCCGGGGGAGCCGTAACGCTTGGCGGTGCAAGCACTGCGACAAGTCCGTGTCCGCCGGCCGACGTCTGCGTGATTGTCGTGCTGCATGTGTTGCCGCTCGCGCAGTACGTAACGCGAGTGTGCGCCACAGAGTCGTAGAGCTGGACCAACCAACCGGTTTTGTCGATCGCAACGGTGGAGGTCGCAGTAACGGTCAGCGGGCGCCCAGGACCGACCGAAGCACGGTCCGCAGCCAGGGTCATTCCGATCCATGAAGCGGTAACGACGTCGGACGACGGAACGGACTGGCCGGAAGGCACTTTGGAGGTACGGGGCGTGACATACGCGGCAAACGCGTGCTTTCCTGCATTGGCCGCGTAAGCGACGGCGCATCGGCTGCCCGACGAACATGTTCCGATGAGGCGGCCGATGCTCGTATCGAAGATCTCGATCAGCTGTCCAGAGCCGGTGACACTGTGGTTCGCGACGGCCGTGAGCACAGCGGCTTGACCAGGCATCCTGGTGGCCGAGTCGACGGACAGCCGAATCGCTCTTGATCCGAGCGATTGCGCGGCGCGTTCAATCGAAGGCTCCGCGCACGTGGCTGCGCCGGTATTGCTGGCGCAGGGCTCGAGTCCGGCTGGAGTGGACGCGACGCCTACGTCAGGATTGCGCGCGCCGGACGTGCTGCACCCAGCGCCGGGACCCGAATTTGGGCACGCTTTGGCCCCGTCGGGCACGGACAGTGCAAGCGGTTGGGTTGCAGCCGCAAGGCAGACGAGCTTTGGGGCAATCGATAGATGCGAACAAGCCGCATCGACTGCGGGACTCTTCGTCGATACCAGGAACTTCGTCGGTGCAGCGGCGACTCCGGCGCTTGGCTGGCCCGACGTGGCGATAAACGACACGGCAAAGGTCACCGCTTGAAGTACGAGCGCGGAGCGAAAAGAGCGTGAAGTTTTCAAAAGGCAGTCCCCCTGGGCGCGCCTCCGCAGCAGGCGGCGAAATGTCCAGCGAGGGACGCTAGCGGCGGCCTATCTGAGGCTCGGCGGCGTCACGGTTAAGTTCTTTCAACGATTGCAAATTCCGTCGCCGGCACGGGTTGCCGGCCTTCGGTTCAGTCGGCCATCAGAGCGTTCTAATCGTGGAGGGACGTCGCTTGGGTTTCGCTTTCGGGGCAGCACTTGCTGTTGGCTTGCTGGCTGTCGTGGCCGCAGGCGCTGTTCTCACATGGCGCAAGCCGTTTGTGGGGGTCGGTTTGCTCGTGGCAGGCATGGCCTTCCACAGCTTCGTTCTGATGTGGTTGCTCAACCTGCGAACGCCGCTGCCATTGGTCCGTGCGGTTCAGGCCTGGAAGGAGTTGTTGCTGGCGGTTCTGATCGTCGCGGTTGCGCGCAGCCTGTGGCGTGCGCACCAGGGTTTGCTGCGCACCATGACCGCGATGGACTGGATCGCCCTCGCATTCGCGGCGATCGCGACGATCTACTTCCTGATCCCTGCCCACATTCTTCATTCGGGCGACAACCTAGCCCAACGGCTGATCGGATTTCGGATAGCGATCTTGATTCCGGTCGTCTATTTCTTAGGACGGTGGGTGGAAGCTGCGAATGATCGCCAGAGGATTGCGGTCGTATGGCTTGTGCTTGGCTCGGCGGCGGCTGTCACTCTGTTCGGCGTTTTTGAACTTTTTCTGATCCCTACGAGGACATGGCTCGACTGGGGCATCAATGCGTACACATCCTTCCTCGGATTTACGTATCACGGCCCTGCCGGGCTGCCTGAGAACTTCTTCCTGACTCTCAGCAACGGCACGCTTGTACGCCGCATGGTGTCGACCTATATCAGCCCATTGGGCATCGCCTACACGGCTCTGCTGTTGTTTCCAATGGCGATCGCAGTCATCGATCGACGCGTTCCGCAGCAGACGGCGCGGTGGGTCGCAATGCTGACCACGCTATTGATACTCGGAGTGGTGCTATCGATTACGCGGCTGGCGTTGTTCGGGCTGGTTGGTGAGGCCGTGCTCCTCTGGCTGATTTTGCGGAGGGCGTGGATCGCGGGCATGCTTCCTGTCCTCGTTTTAGCAGCGTTTGTCGCGATCTTCCCCTACACGTCGATTGCGCCAGCCGTCGACCGAAATCTTGGTGTCGTCCATCGCGTCGGCCTGCAATCCGCGTTCTCCAACGACAGTTCGACTCGAGAGCATTACGGATACCTCGTCCAGGACCTGAAGTTCGACCTCCACCATCCACTCGGTCTTGGTACCGGCGCATCGACGGTTCGGTACGGCACCGCTCTTGGAACAGGCGAGAGCGCCGTCCTTGGAATGCTCGGCGACATGGGGCTCGTCGGCGGAGGCCTGTATGTCGCGCTGTATTTGCTTGGGATCTGGAGTGGATGGCGCGCCTTACGGGTCACACGTCGCGCTTCGCTCGAAGAGACCATGCCTCTCATTGCGCTTGTTGGAGGTCTGGGACTTCTTCCTATCACCATGACCAGCGATGTCTGGGGCGACCTGTCCGTCACGTTCCTGTTCTGGTGGGCGGCCGGCGCGTCAGCAACGCTGGCGAGGCGGTCGATCCGCGTCGTGCCGCGGGAGAACTGGCACGCAAGGGAAGAGCGCATAGCGGCTTAGTCTCGCGGCCCGACGTTTACAGTTCTCTCACCTTTGTAAGACGGCCCTTTGACTTTGCCGTGATGAATTTGCAGCCATGGGCGGAACGATGACCTCGAAGATCCTCGTCGTCGACGACGAGAAGCACATCGTGGAGCTCGCGCGCCTTTACCTCACCCGCGAGGGCTACGAAGTCGAAGGAGTGGGGGACGGGGGGCAGGCGGTCGCCAGGTTCGGCCAGGTCAAGCCCGACCTCGTCATCCTCGACATCATGCTGCCCGGCACGGACGGCCTGACCATCTGCAAGGAGATCCGCAAGCAGAGCCAGGTGCCGATCATCATGCTCACCGCGCGAGACGAAGTGACCGACAAGGTCGTGGGTCTCGAAGTCGGCGCGGATGACTACCTGACGAAGCCGTTCCATCCGCAAGAGCTCGTCGCCCGGGCCAAGGCGCTCCTTAGACGGGCACGCACCGAGCCCGATCAGCCCAAGCTCGTCCGCGCAGGCAAGCTCGAGGTCGACATCGAAAGACACGAGGTCAGGCACGGAAGCGAGAGGGTGCAGCTCCGGCCCAAGGAGTTCGACCTGCTCGCGCTGCTCGCACGGCATCCGGGGAGAGTCTTCCAGCGCAGCGAGCTGCTCGACCTCGTCTGGGGCTACGACTTCCCGGGCTATACACGCACAGTCGACGTGCACGTCCAGCAGGTGAGGGAGAAGCTCGCCGCGGCCAAGATCACCGACCCGAGCATCCAGACCGTCTGGGGCGTCGGCTACCGCCTGGAGCTGGCAGCAAGCTGAGCCTCCGCATCCGCTTGCTCGCGGCCGCGGCCGGCATCGTCGCCGTCAGCCTCCTTCTCGCCGGCGCCCTCACGTGGGTCATGGTCCGCGACCTCGAGAACCAGAGCGTCCAGGATCAGCTGGACCGGCAGGTGACGAGCGCCGCCGCGGCCGTCCGGGCGCAAGAGTGTCTGTTACCGAATCTCACGGGCACCGGGCTGTGCCGGCCGGACAGCTCGCTTGACTTCACCGAGCGCCTCAACACCCGCGCGCCTCAGCTCGGCATCACGCGCTTGATCCTCCTCGACAACCAGCGATACGTCGTCTACGACAGCGGCGATCCCGGCATGGTCGGAACCCAGATCTCGCTGACCGAGTCGCACCATTTCCCCGGCATCTTCGAGGCGTCTACGTCGCTCGGCAGTCAGAACTACGTCGCCGCGGCGACAAGACTGCCCGGCAAACGCATCGACCCTCTCGGCGCTGCCTACGTGATGCTCGCCGAGCCAGAGTCCTTCGTCGCAACCGCGGCCGCCGGAGACCTCGCCGGCCGTCTCCTCGTCGCCGGCGGCGCCGCGCTGCTCCTCGCCATGCTGCTCGCGCTGCTCATCAGCAGATCGGTCACGCGACCGATCACTCAGCTGGCCGGCGCGGCCGAGGACATCGCCGCCGGCAACTATTCGCGGCGCGTCAGCATCACGGGGCAGGACGAGATCGGCCTGCTTGGGTCGGCGTTCAACCGCATGGCGGAGGCGGTCGAGCGCGCGCGGAAGGTCCAGCGCGACTTCCTCGCTAACGTCTCGCACGAGCTGAAGACGCCGCTCACGAGCCTGATCGGCTTCAGTCAGGCGCTAGTCGACGGCAGCCTGCTCAGCGACGCCGAGCGCACGCGCGCCGCGACGATCGTCCACGAAGAATCAGAGCGCGTCCTGCGCATGGCGCAGGAGCTGCTCGACCTCGCTCGCGTCGAGGCGGGCACTGTATCGCTTCACATCACCGCAGTGGATCTCGGTGGACAGCTCGAGCAAGAGCTGGAGATGGTGCGTCCTCGCGCCGGAGTGCGCAAGCTTGCGCTGAAGCTAAACGTCCCCGAGGACATTCCGCCCGTGGCCGCAGATCCCGAGCGCCTCCATCAGATCCTCGACAACCTGCTCGACAATGCGGTCAAGTACGCGCCCGACGAATCGACGATCACAACATCCGCGCGGCTCAGCGGCGGATCGGTTGAGACGATCGTCGCGAATCCGTCAGGTCAGTACCGCCCGGACCCGGACCGCATGTTCGACCGCTTCTACCGCGCCGACCCGTCCCGCTCATCGGCTGCAGGTGGTGTCGGTCTGGGACTCTCTATCTCGAAGGAGCTGGCTGCGGCAATGCGCGGTCGTTTGTGGGCAGACTTCGACGATTCCGGCAACCTTCGCGTGCACCTGACGCTGCCGGCATCGCGCGAGCGGGCGGCTGTTCCGGCTACGCCTGAGACGGCACCAGCAGCGTCACCGGGTTCTCGATCAGCCGCTTGACCTCGGCCGTGAACTGGGCCGCGGTCGCGCCGTAGAACACCCGATGGTCGACCGACAGCGTCATCCGCATCACCTTGCCGGGCACGATGCGCTCACCCTCGACGACCGGAACGTCTTTGATCGCACCGACCGCGAGGATCGCGGCCTCAGGCGGGTTGATGATGGCGGTGAACTCGTCGACGCCGTACATGCCGAGGTTCGAGATCGAGAACGTCGCGCCGCTGAGGTCGCCCTCGTTCGGCCGGCCAGCGCGCGCGCGCTCGATGACCTGACGTGATTCGATCGAGATCTGCACGATGTCTTTCACGTCCGCGTCGTGGACGACGGGCACGAGGAGTCCCATGCCCTGCGAAGGCGCCACCGCGAGTCCGATGTTGATCGAGCGCTTGCGTTGAAACTTCCCGTCGACCCATGAGCTGTTGACCTCGGGGAACTTGCGCAGAGCGAGGGCGCAAGCACGCACCAGGAAGTCGGTCATCGTGACCTTCTCCGCGCCCGGCACCGAATCCTTCATCTGTTGGCGCAGGCTGACCGCGAGGTCGACGCGCGCCTCGACGGTGACCTGGAACTCGGGCACCGTCGTCTTCGCGTCGAGCATCCGGCGCGCGATGGTGGACTGCATGCGATTCGGTTCGACGATCTCGAGCTCGGCACCGCCGCGACGGTCGGCCTGCGGACGGCGCCGGTCGCTCGCCGGACGGGTGGTGCCGGCGGCCATAACGTCTTCCTTGACGATCCGGCCGTCCGGACCGCTGCCCTGGATGGACGCGAGGTCTACGCCCATCTCCGCGGCGAGCCGCTTGGCCAGCGGCGAGGCTTTGACTCCGTCCTCGTGACCGTCTTGTCCTCCCCGCTCGCGGGGAGGTGCCGGCGCAGCCGGCGGAGGGGCTTCCCGCGGCGGAGCCGACTTCTCGACCGGCGCTCGCTCTTCTGCGACCGGTGCGGGCGTCGCCGGCTCCTTCGGTTTGGCCTTCGGTTTCTCCGCCGGGGCGGGCGCTCCGGCCTCGCCGATCCTCGCGATAGGCGCGCCGATCTT
Organism: Candidatus Dormiibacterota bacterium; assembly: GCA_035717165.1. GTDB lineage: Bacteria > Chloroflexota > Dormibacteria > Dormibacterales > Dormibacteraceae > 40CM-4-65-16. The sequence goes on along the minus strand of DASTIX010000164.1, from coordinate 108 downwards.
GGCCGGCACTCCCTGCTCGACGAGGATCTGCAGCGTGCCGTCGGAGTCGGCCTCGAGATCGAACGTCGCCTTGTCGGACTCGACCTCGGCGAGCACGTCGCCCGCCTT
>DASTIX010000163.1:0-3912 GCA_035717165.1 Candidatus Dormiibacterota bacterium | reverse complement strand
GCACGCGTCAGGCCGAGCGCTGCAGCGCCGGCTCCGCGTCCAGGCCGCGCAGAAACACCTCCAGCGGCAGCACCGCGCACTCGAAGTCGTCGCGCAGCAGCTCCAGGTCGGCGCCTGCCTGCTGCATGCCTGAGATCGCCAGCTCGGCCGAGCGCAACGACTGGCCGACGTAGCGCTCGAGCGGTTCGTCGACCGGGGCCGCGGCTGATTCCCGCCGCCAGGCCTCGCGAACTTCGCCGGACAGCTCTAGGAGCCGGTCTGCAGTCGAGCCGGCCCGAGACAGCTCCAAAGGATCGGACGCGAGCCGATCCCACGCCTCGGCCGTGGTCCGAACCAGCCGCCGCAGTTTGACCTGTGTCGCCAACGTACGCATGTTCGAGGGCAATCGTACCCGAACTAACGTTCGGATGGCAAGGGCCGATCATCCTGCCCTGTTAAGGCCATGCGGCAGCTTGCGCTCTCGGCAGCCCTCCTCATCCCCTTAGGCGTGGACACTTTCGCCCTCGCTGCCGCGCTCGGTGCGGCGGGGCTCCGGGGCGAGGATCGGCTGCGCGTGAGCCTGGTATTCACGGCCTTCGAAGCCGGGATGCCGATCGTGGGGGTGCTGATCGGCCAGGTCGCGGATCGGTTGATCGGTGCCTGGGCCGGCTACGGCGCGGTGCTGTTCCTCTTCCTCGCCGGCGTTTTGCTCCTGCGGCCCGGCGACGCAGAGGACGACGAGGAGCGACGGCTCCGTCTCCTGACACACGCGCGCGGTGTTGCGATCCTCGGACTCGGCCTGAGCATCAGCGTGGACGAGCTCACGATCGGTGTGAGTGCAGGCTTGCTCGGCCTCCCGGTCCCGCTCGTGGTGGTCTGGGTGGGCTTGCAGGCCTTTCTGGCCACCCAGATCGGACTGCGCTTCGGCGCCCGGATCGGCGAGCGGATTAGAGAACGCTCGGAGCGCCTGGCCGGTGTCGCTCTGATCGGAGTTGCGATCCTGCTCCTGGTCTTGAAGCTGCTAAGCCGCTAAGGCGCGAACATTCGACACAGGCTCTCGGCCAGTGAGTCGGCATCGACCCCGGGATGTGTCAGGAAGTAGCCGACCGCGTCGCTGACGCCGCCGACCACAGCTCGGCCGAACACCACCGGATCCTTGTCCGCGTAGAAGGGATCGTGCGACATCGCGTGCCGCACCTCCTCCGCCACCGCGTCCGCGAACTGCGCCTGCAGGTCGTGGCGCACGGCCTCGACGCCAGGGCTGAGGCCCACAGACTCGACGATCAGCAGCCGCGCCACGTGGGATCGCTCGAAGCAGTTCACGACAAAACGCGTGATCCCGAGGCGAAGGCGCTCGTGGTGGTCGTGGCCGGTCGCGGCGTCGGCGAGGACGTCATGGATGAGCGAGCCGCCTTCCTGCGCCAGAAGGTCGCGGACGCAGTGCTCCTTGGATTCGAAGAACTCGTAGAACGCGGATTTGGAAACGCGCGCGCGGGTGACGATCTCGTCGACCGAGGTCACGCCATAGCCGTGCTCGGCGAACAACGCCAGGGCGGCGTCGACGATCCGGCGCCGCCGGCGCTCGATCCGCGCGTCCCGCCGCAGCTGCGCCGCGGGGACCGCCACCGAGCTCTAGTTGGCCGCCAAAGCGCGAGAGATCACCAGGCGCTGGATCTCGCTCGTGCCTTCGAACAGCGTGTAGATCTTGGCGTCGCGATGCCACTTCTCGACCGGGAAGTCACGGATGTAGCCGTAGCCGCCGCAGATCTGGATCGCCTGTTCCGTCACCTTGACCGCGACCTCGCCGGCCTTGAGCTTCGCCATCGAGCCCTCGGCCTTGGTGAACTCGCCGCCGTTGCGGCCTTCCCACAGAGCGCGCCAGATCAACGCGCGTGTCGCCTCGATCTCGGTCGCCATGTCGGCGAACATGAAGGCGATCGCCTCGTTCTCGATCAGCGCCCGGCCGAACTGCTTACGTTCCTTTGCGTACTGCAGCGCGAACTCGAACGCGGCGCGGGCGATGCCAAGGGCCTGGGCGCCGACGATGGGTCGTGACAGCTCGAAGGTCTTGAGCGCCACCGAGGACCGCGAGCTCTTGCCCTCGCGGGCCCGGGCCAGCTTGGCCTCGAGCTTCTCCGTCCCGCCCAGGACGTTCTCCGCGGGAATCGTGCAGTCCTCGAGCAGCACCTCGGCGGTGTGCGAGGCGCGGATGCCCATCTTCTTTTCCTTCTTGCCCATGCGCAGGCCCTTGGTGCCGGGCGGCACCACGAAGGACGCCTGGCCGCGCGTGCCGAGCTCGGGCTCGACCGCGGCGACAACGACGTGGACGTCGGCGATTCCGCCGTTGGTGATGAAGACCTTCTGGCCGTTGATCACCCAGTCGCCGTTCTTGCGGATCGCTCTCGTCTTCATCGACGAGACGTCGGACCCGGCGTCGGGCTCGGTGACCGCGAAGGCGCCCAGGGCCGGCTTGTCCGGAGTCCCAAAGCAGGCCGGAATCCAGGTCGAGATCTGATCGGGTGTGCCCTGGGAGAAGATCGCGGCCACCGGCAGGCCGGTGCCCTGGATGGCCAGCGCGATGCCGGCGCAGCCCCAGGTAAGCTCCTCCGCCACCAGCGCCGGCATGATGCCGGTGCCGTCGCCGTAGGTCTGCTGGAGGAAGTCGGTCCCGTAGAGGCCGACTTCGGCGGCCTTCTTGACGACCGGCCAGGGAAACTCCTCGGACTCGTCGTACTGGTGCGCCACCGGCCGGATCTCTTTCTCCGCAAAGCTGTGCACCCAGTCGCGGATTTCCTTCTGTTCGTCAGTGAGTTCGAACGAAATCATTTGCTTCCCTCGTCGCTCCTTTGGCTCTATAACGCGCAACCAACCGGTACTCGTACGTACCGTTTCCAGCTTAAGACGGTACGCGGTTCAGAGCGCCGAAGTCAACGCGCTTAACCGGCCGCCTTCCGGGGCTGGAAGGCCTGCACCCCGAGGCGGTAGGCCGTGAAGAGCAGGAAGGCGCCCCAGACGCGGGCGAGGATGGGGCCGGGGACCGCGGTCGCGACCAGGGCGCCGATGATCGCCCCGACCACTCCCCCACCTCCCATCCACAGCGCCGCGCCGCGCATGACGTTGCCCTCGCGGAGGTGCGTGATGCTGCTCACCAGGGACGTGGGCACGATGGCGACCAGCGACGTACCCTGCGCGATCGCCTGCGAAAGTCCGTAGCCCACCGTCATCGTCGGCACGAAGAGCGCCCCGCCGCCGATCCCGATCGTGCCCGAGAGAAACCCTGCGCCGAAGCCGCCGACGATGAGGATCAGATCACGCCAGTTCATGGGATCAACAGCTCCTTGAGCCCGACCGCGCCGAGAACGACCATGACGAGGAGCTTCAGTTCCCGGTCGGGGATGTGCCTGAGCAGCCGGGCGCCGATGTAGGCACCGACGACGCTGCCTACGATCAGCAGCAGGGCTACCCGGAAATCGATCTGCGGGCTGCTGCTGCGGAAGTAGTAGATCGGCAGCGCGGCAAGGGCGATCGGAAGGATGGCGACGATCGAGTTCGCGTTGGCATTGCGCTGGGGCACTTTGGCGAGGAAGACCTGCAGAGGAATGAGGACGAAGCCGCCGCCGACACCGAGCAGCCCGCCCAGCAGCCCGCCCAGAAAACCGATCGCCGCGAAAACGCCGCGGCGCTCGGTTGTGCGGACCTCTACTCGGGGCTGATCCGTGGGGTCTCGGGCTGGTTCATCACCACCGAGTGGTGCCGGAACTCGACGTTGGCCTGTCGATCACCGCCCGGTTGTTTTGCCTTTTTCGGCTTCTTCTTCTCACGACCCTGCTTGTCGCGGCCTTTACCCATGGCGCCCAGTTTCCATGACGAGGGCCAGCTCGCGCAAGAAGGATTCGACGTCCGTGACGAGCCCGACCGACTGCCAGCTCCCGC